>NZ_JAUQTX010000188.1:0-13848 GCF_059803775.1 Azospirillum sp. UFLA03-27
GCGTATAATCGTCGGCAGCGTCAGATGTGTATAAGAGACAGTGCTGGTGGAGGACGAGGCGTTGGTCCGCATGGCGACCGCGACGGTTCTGGAGCACGCCGGTTTCCGCATCATGGAGGCGTCCAGTGGTCCCGACGCGCTGGACGCCTTCGCCCGCGAACCGGAGGTGGACCTCGTGCTGACCGATTACGCGATGCCCGGCATGACAGGGCTGGAACTGGTGCGGGAACTGCGCGTCCGGCGCCCCGACCTGCCGGTTCTGATGGTCACCGGCTATGCGGAGATCCAGCGGGCTTCGGCGCTGGACGGGTTGCCCATCCTGCAGAAACCCTATCAGGCCGACGAACTGGTCACACGCATCCGCGCCGCCCTGCCTGTGGCACCCTCAGCCTGACGGCCGCCGCCCGAACGGACGCCATGCCGCCGCCCGCTCCTTCGCATCCGCCCTCGTCCCAACCGCCTTGCCCGCTCTGCGGCCGCCCGATGGTGCCCGGCCCCAGCCTGAACGAGCACCACCTGATCCCGCGCACCTACGGCGGGCGGGACACACTGACCATGCACCGCATCTGCCACGCCAAGATCCACGCGGTGCTGAGCGAGGCGGAGCTGCGCGACCATTACAACACCATCGCCAGCCTGCGCGCCCACCCGGACATCGCCGCCTTCCTGCGCTGGGTGTCCCGCAAGCCGCCGGAGTTCATCGACCGCCACGCCTCCGGACGCGGGCGCCGGCGGTGACGCGCCGCTCGATGGGTCAGACGCGCCCGAGGTAACGGTTGATCTCGCCGTTGCAGGACCGGCTGATGCGCTCGTATTCGGCGGGGGTGTCGATGCGGGCCTGACGCGCGTTGCGTTCGCGTCCGAACTCCTCCATCAGCTGGCGCATCGCCGCCTTGATCGGCTGCTCGATCGCCGCCATGACCTGCCGCTCGGAGCGGCCCTGGGCCGGTCGGGCACGGCCGACCACATCCTCCAGCCGACGCTTCAAGACCGGCACATACTCGCGCAGAAGCTGCTCGTCCACCGTGACGTGGCGCATCTCGTGGGCCAGGACCTCGCCGTGGATGCAACTGCCCTGCGGCAGCTCGCGGGCGACATAGACGGTCCGCTCGTCGTAGCCGAAGGTGACGGTCAAGGTCTGGGCCGCGCCGCAGTAGCGACCCTGCCCCAGCGATGCCGTCATGACGCCGGCCTGCCATTGCTGATTGTATTGGATCGCCGCCAGCCCCAACGTGTGGGAATTGGCGGTCCGCCCCGCGACGGGCCGCCGCCCCGGCTTCTGGGCCAGTTGGCGGATCGACTGGCTGTAGTCGGTGCGCAAAGGGGCGATCTGCAGATCGAGGACCACGCGGGCCGGCGCGAAGTCCGGACAGGCGGCGACCCCGCCCTGGGCAATCACGGTTTGGGCCGTCGCGGTTTGCGCGGCCACGGGCTCGGAAAAGCCGAGCCCTCCCCCACCCAGGCACAGGAGCGTCAGAAGGCCGGCGCACAGGCGCTGTCGGAACGGGCGGAGGATCATTCCGCCTATGTCGGTGCGGCCCCCGCCGACGGCAAGGGCCGCAACGCCGGACCTCAGCGCTTGCCTGGATAGAGGAAGCGGGCCTTCAGCGTGCCCTCGATGGCGCGCAGGTCGCTCGCCACCTCGTTCTCCTCCACGTCGCCGTCGACATCCACCACGACGTAGCCCAGCTCCGGGTCTGTCTGGAGATACTGCGCGGCGATGTTCAGGTTGCGACCCGAGAAGACCTCGTTGATCTTACGCAGCACGCCCGGACGGTTCTCGTGGACGTGCAGGAAGCGGGTGCAGCCGGCATGGACCACCGGCAGGCCGACCTGCGGGAAGTTCACGGCGCCCATGGTCGAGCCGTTGTCCGAATACTCGATCAGCTTCTGCGACACCTCGGTGCCGATGTTGGCCTGCGCTTCCATCGTCGAGCCGCCGATGTGCGGGGTCAGGATGACGTTGTCGAGCCCGCGCAGCGCGCTCTCGAACACCTCCTTGTCGCCGCCCGGCTCCTTGGGGAACACGTCGATGGCCGCACCCAGCAGATGCTTGTCCTTCAGGGCGGCGGCCAGCGCCTCGATCACCACGACCTTGCCGCGGGCGGCGTTGATCAGGTGGGCGCCCTTCTTCATGGCGCGGATCTGTGCCTCGCCGATCATGTCGCGGGTCTGCAGCGTGTCGGGGACGTGCAGGGTCACCACGTCGGACACCGCCAGCAGCTCCTCCAGCGAGTGGCAGGGCTGCGCGTTGCCGAGCGCCAGCTTGTTCACGACGTCGTAGTAGCGGACCTTCATGCCCATCGATTCGGCCATGATCGACACCTGCGTGCCAATGTGGCCGTAGCCGACGATGCCCAGCGTCTTGCCGCGGATCTCGTAGCTGTCCTTGGCCGACTTCATCCAGCCGCCGCCATGCACGAGGGTCGACTTCGAGAAGATGCCGCGCATCAGCATGATGACCTCGCCGATCACCAGCTCCGCCACCGACCGGGTGTTCGAATAGGGCGCGTTGAAGACCGGGATGCCGAGTCGGCGGGCGGCCTTCAGATCGACCTGATTCGTGCCGATGCAGAAGCAGCCGACGCTGAACAGGCGGCTCGCGGCCTCCAGCACCTTGGCGGTCAGATGGGTGCGCGAGCGGATACCCAGCATGTGGACGGACCCGATGCGCTCCAGCAGCTCCGACTCGTCCAGCGCGTGCGGCAGACGCTCCACGGTGGCGTAGCCGCCATGCGCCAACTCGTTGATGGCGTTGTCGTGAACGCCTTCGAGCAGCAGGATGTTGATCTTGTCCTTGGAGAGCGAGAGCTTCGTCACGGCCGGAATCCGTCGAAATGAATGGCCCCGCACGCGGCGGGCCGCCAATAATGCGAGCGCGCAAGGTAATGCCAAGCGCCGGCCTTGTCACGCGAGGGATGTTGCGCTGCCGCCGCCATTCCGCATGGCGGGTTGGCGCCGCACGCGGAGCGGGTGTATTCGTGCCACCGACAAGGCCATGGCTGGTAAGAGCGAGGGAAACACCGGGATGAGCGACGTCACCATCTACCACAACCCGCGCTGCACCAAGTCGCGCCAGACGCTGGAGCTTCTGAGGTCCAGGGGCGTCGAGCCCACCGTCGTGGAGTATCTGAAGACCCCGCCCGGCCCGGCCGAGCTGAAGGCCATCCTGGCCAAGCTGGGCAAGGGTCCGCGCGACATCCTGCGCGCCAAGGAGGCGGCGGAGGCCGGGATCGCCAAGGATCTCGACGGCGACGCCCTGATCGACGCATTGTCCGCCAACCCCGCCGCCATCGAGCGGCCCATCGTCGTCACGGGCGACAAGGCCCGCGTGGGCCGTCCGCCGGAAAGCGTTCTGGAGATCCTGTAAGTGACCAAGCCCTCCCTGGACCTCACCCCCGCCGACGCGGCGACCGAGCTGCGCACCGTCCGCGACCTGATCCGCTACGGCGTCAGCCGCTTCACCGAGGCCGATCTCGACTACGGCCACGGCACCACCAACGCCCATGACGAGGCGGTGTTCATGGTGCTGGAAGGGCTGAGCCTGCCCATCGACCAGCTCGACCCCTATGTGGACGCCCGGCTGACCCTGGCGGAGCGCCGCAAGGTGGCCGACCTGCTGCACGCCCGCGTGGAGACGCGCAAGCCGGCCTCCTACCTGCTGAACAAGGCCTACATCCAGGGCATCCCCTTCTATGTGGATGAGCGGGTGATCGTCCCGCGCTCCTACATTGGGGAGATCCTGTTCTCCGACCTGATCGGCGGCGACGACTTCACGCTGGTGGAGGACCCGACGGAGGTCGAGCGGGTGCTCGATCTCTGCACCGGCTCCGGCTGCCTCGCCATCCTGGCCGCGCAGATCTTCCCGGAGGCCCAGGTGGACGCGGTGGACCTGTCCGCCGACGCGCTGGAGGTGGCCAAGCGCAACGTCGCCGACAGCGGGTTCGAGGACCGCATCGCCCTGCACCACGGCGACCTGTTCGCACCGCTGAAGAACCGCAAGTACGACGTCATCATCACCAACCCGCCCTATGTGGACGCCGAGGCGATGGCCGCCCTGCCGCCGGAGTTCCGCCACGAGCCGCAGATGGCCCTGGCGTCGGGCGAGGACGGGCTGGACATCGTGCGTCGCATCCTGAAGGAGGCGCCCAAGCACCTGACGCCGGAAGGCGGCCTGCTTTGCGAGTTCGGCACGGGCCGCGAGATCCTGGAAGCCGAGTATCCGGACCTCGACTTCTTCTGGGTCGAGACCGCCAACAGCTTCGGCGAGGTCTTCTGGCTGACCCGCGACCAGCTGAAGGCGGGCAAGTAACTGGACCGCTGATTAGACGATTAGACCGTGCGCCGGAGCAGCACGCTTCCCCCCTGGTGCGGCAGCCGCTCGTGCCAGGGGATGTCGGCGCGGCCGATCTCGGCGAAGCCTTCCTTGGCATAGAGTTGGCGGGCGTCGGCGTTGTCGGCCCAGACATGCAGCGTCACCCGGTCGAACCGGCCGCGGCGCGCCCGCTCATAGACCCAGGCGAGAAGCCGGGAGGCGATGCCGCGGCGGCGCCACGCCGGATCGACGGCCAGCGCCGACAGGAAGTAGCTGCCCCAGTCGTGCACCCGGCTGAAATCCTCCATATGGGCCAGCCGGTCGACGGGCAGTCCGGTGTAGTCCTGGGTCTTGATCCAGTCCACGGGATAGGCGTGGGCAACCCCGACGATGCGCCCTGCCGCCTCCGCCACGCCCGAGTGGCGGTGGGAGAAGGACCCGGACGTGCCCGCCAGCCCGGGCACCAGCATCTCCGCCGCCGTCTGGCCGGGCACCAGCCCGTCGAGCAGGAACTCGTAGATGCCGCCGCCGGCCATGTCGATGAGCCGCGCCAGCTCCGGCGCGTCGTCCGGCTCGGCCGGGCGGATGTGGATGCCGTTGTCGTTCATGACCCGCGTTTCCTGTTGAAAGCGTGATTCCCCTCTGCCGTCCCGGGAGAGGGTGCCCGCGACAGCGGGTGGGTGAGGGTCGAACAAGGATCAAGAGGGCAATCCTGGGCGACACCCTCACCCTTCCCACGCCTGCGGCGCGGGCCCCTTCCCTCTCCCGGGGCGGGAGAGGGAATTTCCCGACTCCATTGACCGTGGCCGCCCGTCGCCCTATCCTGACGCCCATGATGGACCGTCACCTTACCCTGGGTCTGCGAATTAGCAGCCCGGTTCTCGCGTGAGAGCCGGGGTTTTCGCACGTCTGCAGGTCTGATCCTGCACTCATCGACTCAAGACCAAGGTAAGAGCGACCCATGTCCACCGTCACGTTGTCCACCGTCACGCTGGCGGCGCCCGCCACCGAATCCCGTCCGACCGATCCGAACCGCCTCGTCCGCTTCGCCGTGCAGGCCGATGCCGATCCCGGCACCCTGCCCCGCGTGCTGGAGCTGTTCGCCAAGCGCGGCCTCGTCCCGCTGTCGCTGAACAGCCGCCTGCTGGGCGAGACGCTGACCGTGGAGGTCGAAATGACCGGCATGGTCGCCGCGGAGTCGAACCATGTCGGCAATTGCCTGCGCCAGATCCCGATGGTCCTGACGGTCGCCGTGACCGAACGGACCCTGCCGCTGGACCTGCCCGCCGCCGCCGAGTGACGGCGACAGCGGGCGTCCGGCATCAGTCGGACGACGGCGTCCTGGTCTTTTCAGACAACATTTCAGGCGACGGGGGCGGCGCGTCCGAAGCGGGGACGACAGTCTCCTCCGTCGGCGCCTCCTCCGTCTCCTTCATCAGCTGGGCGGCCTGCTGCAGCTTGCGGAACTGCGCCACCGAGAAAGGCAGGCTCGCCAGATAGGCCAGCCCGAGGAACGCCAGCGTCCACCAGGGCTGGCTGACCAGCGAGGCGGCGAGCAGGCCGACACCGACCAGACCCGGCACCACATACTGGGTCGGCACCCGCATGCCCTTGAAGGAGAAGGTCGGCAGCGTGCTGACCATAAGCCCGCCCATCGCCAGCGTCCAGGGCACCACGACGGCCGGATGGCCGGCGATGTCCGGCCCGGCCTCGAAGCCGATGACCATGGGAAGGACGGCCAGACCGGCGCCCGCCGGGGCGGGGACGCCGGTGAAGTAGTTGAAGGCCCACGGCGGCAGGTCGACGTCCAGCCGGGAGTTGAAGCGGGCCAGCCGCAGCGCCGCGCAGACCGCGTAGGCCATGGCGGCGATCCAGCCCAGGCTGCCGGCGCCGTTCAGCGCCCACAGATACATCATGAAGGCGGGGGCCACGCCGAAGCTGATGACGTCGGACAGGCTGTCCAACTCGGCGCCGAACTTGCTCTGCCCGTTCAGCAGGCGGGCGATCCGCCCGTCCAGCGCGTCGAAGATCGCCGCGATGACGATGCAGACGACCGCCTGCTCCCACCGCTCGTGCATGGCGAAGCGGATGGCCGTCAGGCCGGAGCACAGCGCCAGCACCGTCAGCACGTTGGGAAGAAGATGGTTGATCGACAACCCCTTCAGCCGCGGATGCGGGCGGCGCGCCCGGCGCTTGCGGAACACTGCCGGCTTGAAGACCGGTCGCTTCATCGGCGGACATCCCCCTGCCGTTGCGGTTCGGTGGCGGTCAGGTCGGCCAGCACGGTCTCGCCGCCGATCGCCGTCTGCCCGACGCAGACCAGCGGAACCACGCCGTCCGGCAGATAGACGTCGGTGCGGCTGCCGAATCGGATCAGGCCGAACCGCTCGCCCGCCTTGACCTCCTGGCCGGCCTTCACCCAGTAAAGGATGCGGCGGGCGACGAGGCCTGCGATCTGCACATAGGCAATCTCACGCCCATCGGGAAGACGGTGGCGGAAGGCGGCGCGCTCGTTCTCCTCGCTGGCCTTGTCCAGCGCGGCGTTCACGAAGGTGCCCTTGTGATACTCCGCCGCCACCACCGTGCCGTCCGCCGGCACGCGGTTGACGTGCACGTTGAAGACGTTGAGGAAGATGCTGACGCGGGTCAGCGGCTTGTCGCCCATGCCCAGCTCCGGCGGCGGAACCGCGGGAACGATCATGGTCACGCGCCCGTCGGCGGGGCTGACCAGCAGGCCGGGGCGCGTCGGCGTCACGCGATCGGGATCGCGGAAGAAATACACGCACCACAGGGTGAGCACGAGACCCAGCCAGCCCAGCGGCTTCGCCACGGCAAGCCCGAGAATCAGGGAGACCACGGCGAAGGCGGCGATGAAGGGCCAGCCGGCGCGGTGGATCGGAACGACTACGGTATTGAGGGCGGACATCGCCGGTTACTTCAGCCTCGGATCGTTGGAGCGGCGCATTCTAGACAGCATCCCCCGCCCTTTACAGAATTTTAGCAGGGAAGGTGGAGAGTGACGCCACCGACACCACAGGAATGAGCGAGCCCCCGTGTCCGTTCCCGCCGCCCGCCTTCAGGCCATGCCGTCGCTCGCGCAGGTCTCGCAGACCGCCCTGCCCTTCAGCCCCGACACCTTCGTGATGACTCCCGAGGGCGTGCTGGGCATTGCCCAGCCGCCGCGCCCGGCGCGGCTGCATTTCATGGCCGACGGGCTGCCCTTCAGCATCGCCGTCGGCTTCGACGGGGAAAAGTCGCGCTCGCAGGTGTGGGCGGAGATCGGCCACATCCCCTACACCGCCCAGTCGCCGGAGCGGCGGCGCCAGCTCCTGGCGATCCTGCGCGGCATCCAGGACCGCCGGGGAACCCGCTTCCTCGTCCAGGAGGGCCAGAAGATCCTGCTGTTCTCCGAAGCGGAATATGAGGGCCAGGCGACGCCGGAGGATCTGATCCACCAGACGGTGGTCGCGCTCCAGCAGGCGCGGCCCTTCCTGCGCCTGCTCGCCCCTTACCTGTAAAGTCAGTTCGAAAAAGCTCAGTTCGAGACTGGCAGCGCGAAGATCTGGCCGGGATAGATCAGGTCCGGATCGCGGATCTGGCCGCGGTTGGCCTCGTAGATCAGCGTGTACTGCACGCCGTGCCCGTAGGTGGAGCGGGCGATCCGCCACAGGCTGTTGCCGGGCTGGACAACCATTGATCGGCCGTCCGGCAGGTTGGCCGGAACTTCCGACACCTGAACCGGCAGCTCGACGCGGGCGGTGACCTTGCCCGAGTCGGTAACCTGATCAGCGCGCAACGTGTAGACGCCCGGCGCCACGGCGCGCTCCGGGCGCAGCCGCCATTGACCGTTCGGGTCGGTGTGGGCGCTGCCGACCAGAAGATTGTCGAGATAGAGCTGCACGGCGCTTCCCGGCTGCGCCCGGCCGCCCATGGCGACCCGACCCGAGGCGTCGTAATCCATGCTTTCCAGCGACACGCCCCCCGGCGGCGGCGGGGCCGCCACGCCGCGGGTCGCCGGGGCGGCCAGCCCCTTCGGAGCCTGCAGGATCGTGCTGCCGCCCCGCCCGTCGCCCAGCCCATCGCGCGGCATGGCGACGGCCAGCGGACCTGTCGGCGCTTCCGAAGACGCCCCACCGGTGGCGGGTGGCGGGTCGGGCACCACGACCACCACGACGCGCTCCGACGGGGTCGGCTCGGCGGCGGGGGTCGCCTTCTCCGACAGGCTCAGTTCGCGGGCGCCGGGGGCCAGCGGCTGATCGGGAAGAAGGACCCACTCACCGCGCGCGTCGGCGTTGACGGAACCGAGCGCGCGCTCCCCGTCATGGACGGTCACCGACGAGCCCGGCGTGGCGCGCCCGGCCATCACGGTGGCGCCGTCCGGCGCGACGCGCACGATGTCAAAGCGCGGACCGGCGGGCTCCTCCGCGGCCTTCGCCGGGGCGGGCGTGTTGGCCGGAGGCTTGGCCGGGGACACGCTGCCCAGCGCGACGGTTGTTCCGGAACCGGCCGTTCCGGCGCGGGAGACCGGCGCGGGCGCCGGATCGAAGGCCAGATACGCGACAACGGCAGCCGCGGCGACCGTCGCCGCACCGCCGAACAGGAGAGCTTGCTTCACCGGAGCACCGCCGCATCATTGCCGGCATACACGCCGGCTTGCGGCAGGATAGCAGATTGCGGCGGTGGAACTGAACACCGCCGATGGAGCAGACGCATAGCCGCATCGGGACCCGCGCACCGCCTTCGCGCTGCCAGGCGGTGCTGCCCCCATGCTCACGCCTCCAGGCTCACTTCTCCAGCTTGGCAACCGTCTCGGAATGGCGGCCGGAGGAAAGGTCAGCCGCGGAGACGCTGGTTTCCGTGACCTGAACCGTCGTGGCGCCGCCCGCGTTCGCCTTGCCCCCGCCGGTCAGAAAGCCGATCCCGCCGCCGAAACCGAGGAACAGGAATGTGGCCACCGAGATGGCGGCCAGGGCGTTGACGACGCGCGAATCCATAATGATTCCTCCCGATGGGCTGAAGTCCGATGTCCGGGTAGACGCCGCCCCGGCTTTGCTATTCCCTTGCATTAGGTGACCCCGCCGGGCGCACCGGAACAGTCACCGGAACGTGTACCCAACCGGCGAGAAAGGGTGAGCGATGAGAGCCCCGAATTCCGTCTGCGTCTATTGCGGCTCATCCAGCCGCGTCGCCGCTGTCCACAAGGAGGCCGCCCATATGTTGGGCGACGGGCTCGCCCGGCGGGGCATCCAGCTGATCTACGGCGGCGGGCGCGTCGGGCTGATGGGCATCGCCGCCGACGCCGCGCTCGCCGCCAGGGGGCAGGTCGTCGGCATCATCCCAGAACACATCCAGGCCGCCGAGATCGAGCACACCGGCCTGACCGAACTGCACGTCGTCGACAGCATGCACACCCGCAAACGAATGATGGTGGACCGGGCCGACGCCTTCGTGGTGCTGCCGGGCGGCCTCGGCACGCTGGACGAGGCGTTCGAGATCCTGACCTGGAAGCAGTTGGGCCTGCACGACAAGCCGGTGGTGATCGTGGATGTGGACGGCTATTGGCGCCCGCTGCTCGGCCTGATCGACCATACGGTGGCGCAGGGCTTCACCCAGCCGGCGCACCGCGCGCTGTACACCGTCGTCGATGACGTGGACGATGTGTTCGCCGCGCTGGCCTATGAACCGGAGCCCACGTTGAAGATTCCCACACAAAAGCTCTGAAAAGACCAAGTGGTAGGACCAGATCGCGCAAATCGCGCCGTTTTCAGCGCGATATCGTCTGTTTTGATGCCCCGCGGTCCTTTCTTTCGGCGGTGCCCCGGTGCTATATAACCGCCATCCGTTTCCGTCCGGGGAACCGGGGCCCGTCTTCGGATGGACGCCCCGGCCCGTGCCCTCGCACAGCGCGCCCGGCGTCCAAGCATAAGACAACCCCTACCCGTTCGGGGAGAACTCGCACCCATGACGAAGATCAAGGTAGCCAATCCGGTCGTCGAACTCGACGGCGACGAGATGACGCGCATCATCTGGCAGTTCATCAAGGACAAGCTGATCCTGCCGTATCTCGACATCGACCTGAAATACTACGATCTCAGCGTCGAGAACCGCGACAAGACGGATGACCGGGTGACGGTCGAGTCCGCCAACGCGATCAAGCAGTACGGCGTCGGCGTCAAGTGCGCGACCATCACCCCGGACGAGGCGCGGGTGACGGAGTTCAATCTCAAGAAGATGTGGAAGTCGCCGAACGGCACGATCCGCAACATCCTGGGCGGCACCGTCTTCCGCGAGCCGATCGTCTGCTCCAACGTTCCGCGCTACGTTCCGGGCTGGACCAAGCCGATCATCATTGGCCGCCACGCCTTCGGCGACCAGTACAAGGCCACCGACTTCGTCGTTCCCGGCAAGGGCAAGCTGACGATCAAGTGGGTGCCGGAAGGCGGCGGCGAGCCGATCGAGCACGAGGTGTACGACTTCCCCGCCTCCGGCGTCGCCATGGGCATGTACAACCTGGACGAGTCGATCGAGGGCTTCGCCCACTCCAGCTTCATGTACGGTCTGGAGCGCGGCTACCCGGTCTATCTGTCCACCAAGAACACGATCCTCAAGGCCTATGACGGGCGCTTCAAGGACATCTTCCAGAAGGTGTTCGACGAGCATTACGCCGCCCAGTTCAAGGCCAAGGGCCTCGTCTATGAGCACCGCCTGATCGACGACATGGTCGCCTCGGCCCTGAAGTGGGAAGGCGGCTTCGTGTGGGCCTGCAAGAACTACGACGGCGACGTGCAGTCGGACATCGTGGCGCAGGGCTTCGGCTCGCTGGGCCTGATGACCTCGGTGCTGATCACGCCGGACGGCAAGACCGTCGAGGCGGAGGCCGCCCACGGCACGGTGACCCGCCACTACCGCGAGCACCAGAAGGGCAAGGAGACCTCCACCAACCCGATCGCCTCGATCTACGCCTGGACGCAGGGTCTGGCCTACCGCGGCAAGTTCGACAACACGCCGGACGTCGTGAAGTTCGCCGAGACGCTGGAACGCGTCTGCGTCGAGACCGTCGAGTCGGGCTTCATGACCAAGGATCTCGCGATCCTCATCGGTCCGGATCAGCCCTGGCTGACCACCAAGCAGTTCCTCGACAAGCTGGACGAGAACCTGCAGAAGAAGATGGCCGCCTGGGCGTAACGCGCGTTCCGCGTCAGGTGCGACGACGCGTCCCGGTCAAACGGGACGCCCGGTCGATGTAAGGTTGCGGCGGGGAGTTTCGGCTCCCCGCCTTTTTTCTTGCCCGCGCGGCGCGATGCCGGTGCGGAGCTGACGAACCGGAATTCGAGACTTTCCCATGGCCAAGGACATCTTCCGCATCGCCGTGATCGGCGCCGGCGAAACCGGAACGCCCCTGCTGACGCAGCTTCTGGACGCCCCCTTCGTCGAGATTCTCGGCGTCGCCGACCTGGACACCGAGGCGCCCGGCATGCGGCTCGCCCGCGAGCGCGGCGTCGTCACCACGACCGATTTCATGGACCTCGCACGGCTCGGCGAGGCGGTGGACGTGCTGATCGACGTGACCGGCGTACCGAAGGTGCGCGAGGCGCTGCGCCAGCAGATGCAGGACAGCGGAAACCACCACACGCTGATCGTTCACGAGATGCTGGTGCAGCTCATGCTGTCGCTGCTGAGCGGCCGTCTGGTGCAGTTGAAGCACGAGGTCGAGAAGTATTGACCCCCGCCTTTGTCCAACTCCCCCTTTCCTGCGAGCCGCCGCGCCACCACATCCACGCGGCGACGATGAAAGAGGGAGTTGGGGCAGGTCATGGACATGAAGGACCCGGCACGGGCGTCCGCGCTGCTCAGAAAGCTGCACGGACGCATGACCGGCGACAAGCCGACGCTGGGGGAGGTCCTGGGCCATCTCGGCGACCGGGCGCCGGGTTTTCTGCTGCTGGCGCTGGCGATCCCGGCCGTGGTGCCAACGCCGGGGCTGCCGGCGGGCCTGATCTTCGGCACGGTGTTGGCGCTGGTGGCCATCCAGATGATCGTCGGCCGCGACCGGCTGGAGGTGCCGGGCTGGATCGGGCGCCGCCGTGTGGCGCGTACCACGCTTGAAAAGATCGTGGAGAAGGGTACACCGCTGGTCGAGAGGCTGGAAGCCCGGCTGCGCACGCGCTGGCCGTCGCTGACTCACCGGGGTGTGCTGCGGCCGCTGGGCCTCTTCGTGCTGGTGATGGGCGTTCTGATCGCCCTGCCCATCCCGTTCGGCAACACCCTGCCCGGTCTGGCGGTGCTGGTGATCGCGCTGGGGCTGATCGTGAAGGACGGTCTGGCGGTCGCCGCCGGTCTGGGGCTGGGCGTGGCGGCGGCGGGTGTCTCGGCGATGCTGATCGCCGGAAGCTGGTGGGCGATTACCGCGGCGCCCATCTGACCGGCCCTCCTCTTACGGCCGCCGATCCGGTCGCCGTGTCGGGCGGGCGCCCGCGTGAAGAGCGCCCGAAATCCGGAAATCCGGCGGAGAAACCCGGCGGAGTCTAGGCGGCGCCGACGTTGCGCTCACCGGTGTTGCGGTCCTCGTCGCGCTTCTTGCCGGAGGACGCCGGCTGGTAAGCCACCGCCGCGTGCTCGGCGCAGTAAGGCAGGCCGGGCAGCGAGGGCTTGCCGCAGAAATGGAAGTCCTGGTGCTTCGGATCGCCGACCGGCCATTTGCACATGCGCTCGGTCAAGGCGAGGATCGTCGCGCCGCGGGTCGGCTTCTTCTTGATCGGCGACGGGCGTCCCGACAAGCCGAGGCGGTGCGCTTTTCCGATCACCGCGTTGCGGGTGATGTCGCCCAGGATGTCCGCGATTTCACTCGCGCTCAGCCCCTGGGCCCAGAGGTCCTTAAGCTGCTGAACCCGTTCGTCCGTCCAACTCATCCCCTGTCTCCCGTGGTCCGGTAACCGGTGACTTGGTTAACCAATATACCTTCCGACCAGACGGCCGTTTTCCATAAGGCGCAATATTTTGTGCCCAACGACGGCCAACCTACCAGATGGCCGGATAGAGGGATAGGGGGCTTGCGCAACATTCCTGTGCATAAGTCTGTGGGTGTTATGAGTTCAACGCGCCGTACACCTCCTCGGCTATGGCCGAAAGGGTCACTCGATCGAGGTCACCCGTTACCGCCCACGCCAAACCGTTGTCCCGCCAGTAGAAAGCCTGAACGTTGCCGTCCTGGGCAAACCGGAAGGAGGTGTCGGGCGCATCCGAGGCCGGCCGGATGTAGAGGGTGATGCGGCGACCGGCCGCATCCTGGTACATGAGCTGGGCCGCCGGCCCCCGCGCGTCGGACAGCAGCCGACCACCCACCAGATCGTAACCCTTGTCGGCAAGCCGCGGCGCTTGCAGGGGCTTGCCCAGGCGCTTGGACAGCCAGCCCACCAGATGCGCCTCCTGGTCGGCCCCGACCTCCACGGGATGGCGGACCTCCACCGCGAAGACCCGGTGCGCGGCCACCGCGTCGGCGACGAAGGCCGCCCCGCCTGTCTCTTATACACATC
>NZ_JAUQTX010000189.1:0-13870 GCF_059803775.1 Azospirillum sp. UFLA03-27
CCCTCGTCGGCCGTGTTCTCCTCAACCGAAAAGAATCACGACCAACCGGCCGTGCACAGCCCTTTTTCCGCATCCTGTTAAGTCCCCTGGCTCTGCCCAGCGCTTCGTCGCCCTGCATTCCGCCATCTACAACACCTTCAACCTTCAGCGCCACTTGGTCTCCCGTGGCAGCCTGCGTGCTTTCCGGGCGCAGGCGATGGCCGAGTGGCACGCCGCCACCGCCGCGGCGTGAGCCAGTCGGAGATTTGGGCGATCTGCGCGTCGGTTCAGTTCGTGTGACAATGCCGTCGTGACCGTCACGAGGTCTTTGACGAGCTGCGGACCATATTGGTTTTGGAGATCGACCCATTGTGGGGGCGGGGGCGCAGGGTGTCGTGTTGCCACCGGCCAGGGTCCTCGATAGCACTCCTCGTCACTAGGAATACTATGATATTGCCACAACCCCTGTCTATCGGCGCTGCGGCGCTATCCTACATGCACACTCATACGGCAAAAGTCGGTCGAAACCCTGGCGTATCCGATCAGGTGGGGTGCCGGGCTGGAGTGTCGCGTTTGGTCCATGCCCTTTCATGACACCATAACGCGACAACTTTCGCAACAGATCCCGCCGCGCCGCTCCGGTCCGTCCAGAACCGTCGCTTAATGGCTCCATTTCGCGACAGCGTAGGATGCCAGGTCTTAGCCTGCTCTAGACTCTGGGGGTTGCCCATCGGACGTGATTCCGAAGGCGCTCCCAAATGCCCTCTTGCCTATTGGCGTGATCTCCAAAGTCCGGCTCCCACCAACCCGCCGGACCCAGGCTTGCTCAAAGGCATGGGTGCAGATGGCAGCCCCCAGTTGGCCAGCGATATGGGGGCGCCGCTCACTCCAGTCGAGGCAAGGGCGGCACAGTGGACGTGCGGTTCTCGGCAGTGCGTGTCTGGGTAACGCAATTCCAAGCGTTGCCATCAGGTCCACGCCCTGTTGCGTCACAAGCCCGTCGTCGCCTTCGATCTCCACCGCCCCCATAGCAATCAGCGCATCCGCGATGCGGACACCCAGCCGACCGGCAAGATGGTCGTAACAAGTCCTGGCCGCCCGCAAGGCAGCGTCGCTTGGACCGACGCGCACGGGCTTCCGCAAAAGCGTTTCCCCGCTTCCGATCCGCATCATGCTCTCGATCAGGGCGGCCACATTGGCACCGGCCAGCCGGTGGTAGCGGTGGCGCCCTTGCTTTTCGCTGACGACCAATTGCGCGCTCACCATCCTCGCCAGATGACCGCTCGCAGTCTGTGGGGTGATCGACGCAGCATCCGCGAGCTCGCTCGCTGTTAACGCACGTCCATCCATCAGCGCAACCAGCATGACAGCGCGTGCCGGTTCGCCGATGGCGGCAGCAACCTCGGCAATCTGATTGGGCGTGGCCATCCTGTCTCCTCCAGCCTGCACAGCATACCCCAAGGAGGCGCCAGGATACTTCGGTTCAGACCGAACCATCCCACAGTACCATTCGCATAAGCAAGGCGACCCTTCCAGGAGAGCCGCGCACCATGACTGCCGTTCCCATTCACCGTCCGTTCCTCGGCTGGCGCGTGGTCGCCGCCGCCTTCGTGCTGGCCCTGTTCGGCTGGGGAGTCGGCTTCTACGGCCCGCCGGTTTATCTCTATGCCGTGGTCGAACGCACCGGCTGGCCGGTGTCGTTGGTCTCAGCGGCGGTAACCGTGCATTTCCTGTGCGGCGCGCTGGTGGTGGCCAACCTGGCGCGGCTGTATCGGACTCTGGGTGTTCCTCGCGTGACCTGCTTGGGCGCCGCGCTCCTTGCGCTCGGGGTCGTCGGCTGGGCAACTGCCGATGCACCGTGGCAGCTGTTTGCCGCGGCGTTGACCAGCGGCGCCGGATGGGTTGCGATGGGGGCCGCCGCACTCAATGCGATCGTCTCCCCATGGTTCGTCCGCGGTCGCCCAGCAGCTCTGGGACTGGCCTACAACGGTGCCAGCATTGGCGGCGTCATTTTCTCGCCACTGTGGATCACCCTCATTTCCAGCTTCGGCTTTTTCACCGCATCCCTCGCCGTCGGCTTGGTGATGACGGCCGTGGTCGGCCTCCTCGCTGTGCTGTTCTTCTCCAAGACACCGGAAAGCCTTGGTCAGGAGCCCGATGGCGATACATCGGGCAAGCCTCTCACCGCCCCGGCGGTGCAAGCCGCCCGCTCCCTTCCAGGGCACAGCCTTTGGCTGGACCGCCGCTTCGTCACGCTTGCCTGCGGGATGGCGCTCGGGCTGTTCGCACAAATCGGTCTTCTCGCCCACCTGTTCTCGCTGCTGGCTCCGGTGCTCGGCGAAACGAATGCCGGGCTGGCGATGGGTGGGGCCACCTTGGCTGCGATCGCCGGCCGCAGCGTTGTCGGCTGGATGATGCCGGCATCTGCCGACCGCCGCCTTGTCGCCTGCGTGAGTTACGCAGTGCAGATTCTTGGTACCGCGGCCTTGGTGACCGCTGGCGGTGATGACGGCCCAACGCTGGTGGCGGGGATACTTCTGTTCGGCCTTGGGATCGGAAATGCGACGTCGTTGCCGCCACTGATCGCACAGGTGGAGTTCGCGAGCGAGGATGTGGCGCGGGTTGTTCCTCTGATCGTGGCCATTGGTCAGGCGACTTATGCCTTTGCCCCCGCCGCCTTCGGGCTGCTGCGGACCAGTGTCGATGGGGGAGCCGAGACCGGAACCCACCTGTTTGTGGCCGCTGGCATGATACAGGCAGCCGCTATCGCATGCTTCCTCCGAGGTCGGCGGACTCATCGAGGCCGCTGTTGAGGCCTTGCGAACCAAGGCGATCAACACCAGCGGCCGGGTATCCCGACTGCTCGTTTTTACGACGCCGCAGAGGGGCGGTTGCGGCACTGCGCGAACGGGGCACCCCTCCCCCACCTTCTCCAACGGCGTCCCGTTGCCGTTATACACACTCATGCGCACTTTTCTCTTGAACCGCCCTGCTCCAGTGTGTATATATACACAGAGACTACGGAGCGGAGGCAAATGGGAAAAGTCTACAGCAGCCGAGAGGTCATCGCGATCCTCGAAGCTAACGGGTGGCGCGAAGTGAACCAAGTCGGCTCGCACAAGCAGTTCAAGCACCCGACCAAGAAAGGACGGGTCACCGTCCAGACACCGGTTAAGGAGCTTGGTATCCGCGACCTAAAGTCCATCGAAAGGCAGTCTGGCCTGAAGCTCCGGTGAAAACCGGGGCTTCAGCCCTACCAAACAATACAGCAACGCACACCAACGAAGGATCACGGTCCATGTCTTCCAGGTATTACCCCATTATACTGGAGCGCACGGAAGACGGGTTGAACGCCACTTTCCCCGACTTCCCTGGCCTAACCGCATTCGGCGTCAACGCCGCTGACGTGGTGGCGCACGCCGAAACCGGCTTGGCGCTGCACATCGCCGGCATGATCGAAGACGGCGACAACATCCCCGAGCCGTCTGACATCGACGCGGCGCCGGTAGACGAAGAAGCCCCGCCGGAAGCGGGGCGCCTGCTGGTGCGTGCCGATCTCCCCGGTCGGGCCGTGCGGGTCAACGTCACCATCGACGAAGCCCTCTTGGCCGCGATCGACGCCGAAGCCAAGCTCCGCGACACTTCGCGGTCCGGCTTCCTGGCCGCCGCCGCGCGCCGCGAACTGGCCCAGCGCGCCGCCTAGACACTCTTTCTCCGCTCCGACTTCAGGCCGCCAGCTGCAACTGGCGGCCTTTTTCTTTGGTCGATACCGCTAGCCGGCGTGCCAGAACCGAGCGGTTCCGGCACGGGTGGCCTAAGCCACCACCTTCGCCACTCAGCAGGGGGACGATAACGCGCAACTGAGTTCACGTTCATGCCGCGTTCTCACATCCCGGACAATTTGCGCACTTTCGTGTAGTGACCCCTGAAGGGCCTGCCGCTCTATCGCCATGAGCCACGAAAAGCTTGGAATCAATTTCATGGACATGGTTAGCTCGCCTTCATCCGCCAGTACCTGCGTATCCTCAGATCGGCAGACAGACCACCAGAGCGCGCATCAACCTTCTCTTTTCGACAAGCTTGTCCACTCCTGGCGCAATATTGAGCCTTCGTCAGGTCTGACTTCGATGGCTTGACCAGCCTGATTGGCAACTCCAATCGTCTCCGATGTGTTCTGAAGAACATGCAGACCTTCACTCCGGAGCGCGGCGTCGATGGCGGTCAGAAGTGCATCCCGGCAAGCCGCTTCCTCCGCATAGTTCGGCACCCAATAGCGGACGGCGTACTCCATTCCGCCCAACGTGTAGGTGACCGCCAGGACGTCGGGAACGGGCCCCGCAAGACTCCGATGAGCGGTCTGCGCCGCATCTGACAGAACACGCTTCGCCTCCACGACCGGTATGGAATGGGGTAAACAAATACGCAACTGATCCCGATACTGGCGCTTCGGCGCGCTGTAATTGACCAACTGCCGTTGTGCGATGCGGCTGTTCGGAAGAATGACGTGGGTTTGGTTGCGTGTCAGAAGACGTGTTGTTCTCCAGTTGATGTCGATGACCACGCCGCTGACACCGTTGTCGATCTTGAGCCAGTCACCGATGCGGTATGAACGCTCCAGCCCCAAGGCCATGCCAAGAACGACATCCGCGATGATGTTTCTCAATGCGAATCCGAGGATTGCAATGACAACGCCAGAGGTGGCGACGGACCCGACGACGGCGCCGTCCAACGCCAACGCGATGGTACCCATAAGCGCGATCAGGAAGAACGCAACAGTCACGGATTCCTGAAGGAGCTTCGGCAGGCGACGTTGGTCTCGGCTGGTGCGTACCAAGATCAACACGACAAGACGGGCCGTCAGCCACGCGGCCGAAAAGCAGCTGACGCCCCCCAGGACAACAGGCGCCATCGCCACCACGCTTTCGGGAGGTGTGATGGTGGCCTGGAAGAGCCACGAATGCCCAACAAGCAGTGACAGGCTGATGGCGACTGTTACCACTGGCCAGATCAAGCGCACGATCATGGACGTGGACAATGCGAGGCGTGTGCGCATCATCTGCAATGGTGTTGTTCCCTCAGCGTACGAGCGAGGTGCGGATGCCATTTGGTCCAAAGCCATTATCGAGCAGGTTAATGTGGGAAGAGCCCTACTGTCCGGCGGCTCGAAACCACCAGCACAAGGTTGGGGCAACGACAAGACGTTCGGCTTAAGGTGCGCTGGTTCGACAGCCAACTCTCAAAGGTTGGGTGTCGAACGCTCCCGCATTGCGGCTTCTGGCTGATAGGAGATGTCATGCACAAAGACGCGCATGAGCGCCCCATCCGACCGACGGAGGGGAAAGCAACTGCCAACGCGTAGGCCGATCAACGCAGCACCGAGCGGCGTAGTAACCGACACGCAGCAGCCGTTGGGCGTGTAGCGCTCCGGAAACACCAGCACGTGTGATTCCAGATCCCCGCCGTCTTGAGTGCGGAACACCACTCGGGAGTTCATGGTCACGATATCCTGCGGAACGTCCTTTGGCGGATAGACTGCAGCCCTTTTGACCTCCTTCTCCAGCAGTTCAGACACCGGATGATGCAGCGCCGCGGCTCGCTCCACCAATCTCTTCAACCTGCCCCAGTCGCAATCACTCATGAGAATGGGCGGAAGAACCAGATCTTCGTTGCAAACTGTGGACATGACCATCTCCCCCATGTTGAAGCTGGCAGCTTGGAGCAAAGCCAAGGAATGGCCGCTCGGCTGATGGAAACCGGGGCTGCGTAGTCCAGCGGATCTCGTGAGCTACATCGAAAATTTGTCCCCGCCGTGCGTTCAGACCGGCGCCCCGCTGCTCATTCCTGTATCACCTCAAAGCAACTCGTCGCATTTCATGCAAACGGGGGTGAAGGCTCTCTCCAGCACCGGAAGCGCCTTCATCGGTTCGGCATCGCCGCACATGATAGCATCGAGCGCTGCATAGCCTCTCTCTGGCCAGGTGTGGATTGAGATGTGGGACTCCGCCAGCACCGCCACGCCGGAGATGCCGCCGTTCGGCGTAAAATGATGCAGGTGGAGGTGCAGTGTCGCTCCGGAACCTGCACCGATTCGATCAGCGTGGAGCGGACATGCTCAAGATTGTCTAGCCGCTCGACTCCCCATAGATCGATAATCAGATGCGTTCCGGCGAAAACCTTACCGTTGCGCGCCACAAAGTGATCGTTACGGTCGTCCTCATCTCTGGCTCCACGAGTAGCCCCTGTCGAGATGTTAATCGGATCGCCCCCCAGACTCTCTACCCGAACAGCCTCGGATACAATTGCCATATCCTTTTCCGACCGAATGGGCGATGGGGGTTTCAACACTTCGTGTTTCCTATCGGTTGTTTCCCCCTTACGCATACAAGGGGGGCTTTTGAATCGAGTTATTCTTTGGAGGTCCGCCCCTGAATGCGGCAACCACCTTCAGGCAACCGGCGGCAAAGGCTCATCGTCGTCCGGTGGCGTAGGTGCAAGTTCGCTCGACCGCCGCTTCCGCGGCTGGAAGGGCACAACTCGCCCCTCGCAATTATTGTCTTCGTCTTGCCGGCTTGATGACGGGAGCAACTCACGACCCTTGGCCATCGGATCTCCTCCAACATACGAGCTCCGCAGCCGACGGATCGACTACGGTGGGAAACAATGGGGAAATGCCGGCGTTGCGGGTAGACGCGGCTACAGCCCCGGATGCAGCAGGTTTTGGAGATTGGAGCCCCAGATGGATCAGGAGCGCTGCTGCGCGCCTTAATCCGGGGCGAACGTGCCTGCGTGCACACGGCCTGCACGCAAAGAGAGTCGGGTCTGGGAGGCAGCGTTCATCATAGTGCCAAGTTAATTGGCGACAGCCTGTCCCAATTTCAAGGTCTAGGTGACGCTGGGTGCCGCAACCACCAACCGACAGCGAAACATGGGCTTTCCAGGCGCACAATGGAAAGGCTGGTAGAGGTTCGGTTTGACGGCATAAAGTATAGCGCTCCAAAACGTTGGAGCGTCACTCGGGAGGTTGGGGAGCGAAGGCTTGCCGGGTTGAAAGACGGTCGGTACTGCGCCGCAACTCAATGCCTCCTGCCGTCCTATTCGGCTTCCCGACAAGCCCGGACTGGCCGGGGGATTCGGACGGCGGGAAACAACTCGGGGGCCCATCGGGGCGAAACTGGTTCCGGGCTCTCACCGGCTGCGGTTTGGGCACGGGGCGACACCCCGTTGAATCTTCGACCCTCTCCTCTTCCCAATCGGCCAGCCCCCTGGGTGCGGGCTCAACACTCTATCCACGGCCGTCCGTCCGCAGAGGGTGTCCCCCAACAGGAACCACGGCACCGGATGCTCCGGATGCAAGGCGGTGGCAGCCCGGAAGCTCGCCACCGCGTCAGGCAGCCTCGAACGCTCGACGTTGAACAAACAGCCCCCGGTTGAATCGCTGGAGAAAGGCTTCCTCGCCCGCCGCTATCCCTTCACGGACGCCGCAAAAAAAGCGCCATCCGCAAAAATCCTGTCGATGGGCCTGCGGCCAATGCTAACCATTGTCGGATGGACGTCGCTCCGCCGCAAGGCGCCATCACGCTCGCCGAGGCCCTGGACCGGGCGCTCGCGTTCCATCAGGCCGGTCGCGCCAGGGAGGCGGGCGATTTCTGCCGCGCGATCCTGCGTGCCTTGCCGGAGCAGGCGGAGACCCGCTGCCTGTTGGGCACCATCACGTTCGGGCAAGGCCACCTGGACGCGGCGGGCGCACTTCTCACCGTCACGGCGGCGCTGGATCCCGCCTTCTTCGACGCCCACCGCAACCTTGCCATCCTGGAGCAGGCCGCCGGCCGCCCGGCGGCGGCGTGCCGGCACCACCGGCGCGCCCTGACCCTGCGGCCCGATGACGGAGAAACCCACCTCTCGCTGGCCCTGCTGCATGACCAGATCGGCGACGAGCCGAAAGCGGTAGCTTGGCTGCGACAGGGGGTGGCGCGGGCTCCCGGATTTCTTCCTCTGCGGGAGGCCTACACCAGCTTCTGCGAGCGCGCCGCCGCCCGCGCGTTGGGCCGCGGGGATCCAGAGGGCGCCGCCTCCCTCTGCGAACGGGCGCTTCCTCTTCTGCAGGAGGCGCCTGCCGTCACCAGGGCGCTTTGGGGATTGCTGGAGCGGCTCGTGCGCATGGCGCTGCTCGTCGGGCGGCCGGCCCTCGCCATGGAATTTCTGGCGATCAAGGATCCGCTCGACTTCCCCGAGGTCCGGCCCCAGGACATCGACCGCTTTCCTCTGGCCCTGCTGCCCTTCCCGGCTTGGTGTGCCGCCGCTGGCTTCCGCCACGAGACGTGGCAAGCGCCGGCCCAGGAGCCCGGCCAGGCGCTGGTATCGGCAACCCCTCCTTGGCTGCGCCCCCAGATCGACCGGCTGCTGGTGCTGGCGCAGGAGCCGGTGGGCGTGGCGCTCGACGCGGAGATCGAGGTTGTCCAGGGCTTCTACGTCAAGGACAATTATGAAAGCCATCTGCTGGCCGGCCGGCGGTTCCTGCTGCGCGAGGTGACCGATACGGTCGTGCGAGGTCCCCGCGTGCCGCTGGTCGGCGTGACGCCTGGCGCCACGGCGGGCGCCTTCCGCCTGCCTCGCCCGCTCTACCGGACGATGGTGATCGACCAGCCGGTGCTTTTCCTTCCCTCCACGCCCAACTATTGGCATTTCCTCGTCGAGGTGTTGCCGAGGCTGATGGTGCGGGAGCGTGTGGCCGAGACACGCGCCCTGCCGGTGCTTCTGTTCGACGTGCGGCCCTACCATCGGGAAATGCTTCAACTCGTCGGCCTGCCCGCCGAACAGGTCATCGACGCGCGAGAACTGATGGGTCCGGACGGCGCCCAGGTCCTCTACCGTCTGAGCCGAGCGGCGGTGCCATCGGCCGTTCCGTACCCCTCCGCCTATCGCTGGCTGCGGGAACGCCTGTTGCCGCTGCGGCGCAGGCACGGGCCGCCGACGCGGCGCCTTTACCTGTCACGGCGAGGCTCGGCGCCCAAGCACCGCATCGCCAACGACGCCGAAGTCGCGGCCCTGCTCGCCGCCCGGGGATTCGAAACGGTGCAACCTGAACGGCTCGGCGTGCTGGAAACGATTGAGCTGATGGCGGAAGCGGAGGTGGTGGTGGCCCCGGTCGGGGCGGCCACCGCCAACCAGGTTTTCCTGCCGCCGGGCGGGCGGTGGGTGCATCTCTGCAACCCGGACTTCTTCCATCCGGACTCCCCCTGGAATGCGCAGATGGGCGTGCAGGTCCCGCTGCTCGGCTGCTTCCACCATCTGGCCGGCCGCTTCACCGACGATCCGGCCGGCCGGCCCGACGATCTGCTCGCCCGGCTCGACATTCCCGTGCGGATCGCCCCCGACGCGCTCGGCTGGCTGCTGGACGAGGTTCTGGCTCACCCTTCGGGATCAGGGTAAGCCGCCGTCCGGCCCCTCGCCACCTCCCAGCAGCAGCTCCTCCATGCAATCCGGGCGGGCCAGCGCCTGCTCGAAGTTCCCAGCCTCCACGATTTCGACGCTGGGCAGCGGAAACAGCAACTTGGTTCCGCCCATTACCATCGCGCGCTCACGCTCCAAGAACTCGCGGCGGAAATGCCAGGGCAGCACGAGGTAAAGGTCGGGCCGCAGCGCGCGGGACTCCGCTTCCGAAACGATCGGGATGCCGGTGCCCGGCGTGACAGCGCCGAATTTGTCGGGGTTACGGTCGGCGGCGCACTCGATAAGATCCCGGCCGATGCCGCACCATTGCAGAAGCACGTTGCCCTTGGTGGAAGCGCCATAGACATGCACCCGCCCGCCCCCGTCGCGGACGGCGCGCAGTCGGCCGAGCAGCTCCTCTCGCAAGGCCTCCGCCCGCGCCTGGAAGGCACGGTAGGGACGGTCCGTCGCCAGCCCCATCGCACCCTCCCGCCGCCGCAGCGCCTCCAGGAAGGCGAGATCCCTTACCGTGCCGAGCCGGTCGTTCGCGGCGTGGCAGACAAAGCAACGGATGCTGCCGCCGTTCATCCCGTTGACCTCCGCCCGGAAGATCCGCAGCCCGGCCCGCCGCGCGATGGTCTCCAGCACGGTGAGGCTGTAATACTCCAGATGCTCGTGACAGACCGTGTCGAAGGCGTTCCGCAGCAGCATGAGCGGCAGGTAGGAAAGCTCCAACACCCACAGCCCGTCCGGAGCGAGCAGCCGGGCGATCGCGGCGGCCGCCCCGCAGGGATCCTCGATGTCGTAGAACATGGCGATGGAGGTCACGATGTCGAACCGGGCGCCGGCGAGTTCCGTCAGCGCGGCTTCGGACGGAAAGAAGGCGTTGACGACGGTGATGTCGCCTTCGAGCCCGGCGGCGATGTCGGACGGATCGACCCCGACCCGCGCCGACGCCGCGGGGTAGGCGCGGAGCAGGGTACCGTCGTTGCAGCCGATGTCGAGCACCGCCGGCGCCAGCCGGCCGGCCAACGCCCCAGACTGTTCGACGATGCCGCGCAGATGGTCGCGCATCGTCGCGTTGAGGCCTGACCGGTACCAGTAGGTCCGGTACAGCCGTTCGGGAGGCACGCTGGCGGAGGTCTGCAACAGCCCGCAGGCTCCCGCATCCCGGTCGGCGCCGCAGCGCACGAGCTGCATGGGAAAGGCCTCTCCGGTCAACGTCGCCCGCCCGGGCTTGGCGAAGGCTCCCTGCAAAACCTGCGGGCCAAGGTCGATGACCGGCACCAGGACCGACGAACCGCAGATCCGGCACGTCTGTCGCGGGCGAATCGGACGCGGGCGAAGGGACATACCGGGACCTCGACGGGCTTGGGGGCAAGAGGGCATAAGGTGGAACGCGCCGACGAGCCGAGACGCTCGCGGGATTGCCAAGACCCGGCCGATGATGCAGGGTCGTCCCCTGACCGATGGAAGGAGGGGACGCATGGAATACACCGCCGGTTCCCGCTTCGCACAAGTCATTCTTCTCCAGTTCCTCCCCCGCCACGGGAGAGGAACGCCGGCCGGGGACTAACCGGTGCATCCCTTCGTGATCGCGACGGCCGGGGACAGCGCCTATTTCCCCCTGCTCCAGGGACTCCCCCGCTCGGTCCGTGCCTTTCCGCAGGGGGCCGGCGTCCCCGTCACCGTGCTCGACCTCGGGCTTGGAGCGGAGGAACGGCGCTGGCTGGCGAACGAAGGGGCGCGGCTGGTGGCGCCGGGCTGGGATCATCCTTTCGACCAGCCGATGCCAGAGTATTTCAAAGCGATGGTGTCGCGCCCGCATCTCCCGAGGCATGTTCCCGACGCCGCCATCATCCTATGGCTGGACGCCGACTGCTGGGTGCAGGACTGGTCGGCCGTCGACCTGCTGCTGGCGGGCGCGGCGGCGACCGGCTTCGCCATCGTGCCGGAACTCGACCGCGCCTACACGCCCTTCTATGACGGCGCGCCCTACGCCCACCACCTCCACGACTGGTACAAGGCCTGCTTTGACGAGGCCACGGCGCGCCGGCTCTTCGCCTACCCGCTGCTGAACTGCGGAGTCTTCGCCGCGCAACGCAACGCGCCGCATTGGGCGCTCTGGGCGCGCCTGCTGGTGGACTCCCTCCGCCGGACCGTGCTCTTCGTCAGCGAGCAGGTCGCGCTGAACGTCGCCCTGCGCACCGGCGGGCTGCCGTTCAGCCAGTTGCCGGGGCGCTGCAACTGGATCTGCTTTCGGGCCACACCCTTCAGCTCCGGGGACGGCCGGCTGCTGCTGGAGCCGGAGCTTCCCCACGCCCCGCTCGGCATCCTGCATCTGGCGGGCTACCCCCTGCCTCGCAAGCAGGACCCGCACACCCTCTCCACGCCCGACGGTGGCACGGTCGTGCGTCCGCTCAGCCACGGTCCGCCAGCCGGAACGCCGAGCTTCAGGCCCGAAGCCAAGCCCGTGGAGCGGCTGGAAGATGCACTGGGCAGGGCTTTCACCCTCTACCAGCAAGGGAAACTGCAAGAGAGCGGCTCGCTGTGCCGGGCGATCCTCGCCACCTCGTCCGACCAGCCGGCGGCCGCCTTCCTGTTGGGGTTGGTGGAGTTTTCGCTGGGAAGGCTGGAAAAATCGCGGCGGTGCTTCGCCGCCGCCCTCGCCTTGCAGCCGGACCTCGCGGACGCTTTCAATAACCTCGCCCTGTTGGAACACCAATCCAACCCCCGCCGTGCCGCGACCCTGACCAAGCGCGCCCTCCGTCTTGAGCCGGGCGCTGGCACTTCAGCCGGATTCGGCCGACGCATGGCGCGAGAACGCCCATAGCCTGCGTGCGGCGAAGCGGACGGCAAAAGCCTCCCAGGGCTATGACCATGCCCATCGGCTTGCTCCGGAACAGACGGAGTTCCTTTGCGACCGCCTGTTCGCGAGCCTGTCCACCTGCGACTGGCGGAACCATGCGGAAACCTGCCGCCGGCTGCTGGAGACCATCGACCGCGACCAAGGGGTCGTGCTGCCGCTTCTGAGCCTGCTCATCGGCACCAGCCCGGCGCAGCAGGACCGCGCGGCGCGCCCCTTCCACTGCGCGTTCGTTGGACCGGCTGCGGCGGTTCCGGTCGTGCGGCGGCCCGCCGCCTCCGGGGAGCGGCTGAACATCGCCTATCTCTCCGCCGACTTCTACGAACACGCCACCGCCCATCTGACGGCGGAACTCTTCGAACTGCACGACCGGACACGCTTCGGCGTCTTCGGCTACTCCTATGGCGAGGACGATGGAAGCCCCATGCGGCGGCGGCTGGAGGCCGGCTTCGACCGCTTCCGCGACCTGCGGCACGCCGGTCACGAGGAGGTCGCGGCGTTGTGCGCTAAGGATGATATCCACATTCTCGTGGATCTAACAGGTCGCGGAAAAACGAACATATTTCGGCTTTTTGCCCCCTCTGAGGCTTGGAAATGGCGTTTCCGCCGCCCGTTTTTGTCAGAATGGAGCGCCTTTTCGCGCTCCGAGAAGCTCGGAGCCGCCGCTCAGGCGGATTCCGGGCGTGATTATGCCGCCGCCAGCAGCTTGGGCAGGCGGATCAGGTTGTAGGCGGTAGCGGTCAGGGTGAACATCCAACCGACGCGGGCCGTGCCGCGATGACGCGTTTTGCGCAAGCCAGCTCCCTTGATCCAGCCGAACAGCTCCTCAATCCGTTTGCGGATGCGCAAGGACACGGCATAGCCAGGGTGGTGGGTGGTCCGGCCGTCGATCGCCGAGCGGCGATTGCGCGTGTTCTGCGCGACGTGCGCAGCGGCGCCCAACTCGCGCATGTTCGCCACGAAATCCTTGGTGTCGTAAGCCTTGTCGGCACCCACCGTGATGCGGTGACGGCCAGGAATGGCCTCGACCATGGAAACCGCCGCCTCGCGTTCGGCCAAGCCGGTGGCTGCCGTCAGCCGGACATTCACCACCAGGGCGTTCCGGTTCTCCATCAGGGCGTGGCCTATGAAGGCCAGCTTCGCCGGCTGCCCGTTGCCCTTGCGGTACAGCCGCGCCTCGGGATCGCTGGTCGAGGCATGGGTCTCGTTGGACCGCTTCTCACCATGGAAGTCGCGGTCGCCGTTGCGTCCCGGCCCCGGCGGCTCGCCGCTGCCGTCCTTGGGCCGGAAGCTCTTCACCGACGCCCAGGCTTCGATCAGCGTCCCATCCACCGAGAAGTGCTCGTCCGACAGCAGCGCCTTGACCCGGGGTTGACCCAGCACGGTGGCCAGGAACTTGGCCGCCACATCGCCGGCCAGCAGGCGCTCACGGTTTTTGGTGAAGACCGTCGCGTCCCACACCGGGACGTCCATCGACAAGCCGACGAACCAGCGGAACAGCAAGTTGTAGTCGAGCTGTTCCATCAACTGGCGTTCCGAGCGCACCGAGTAGAAGGCCTGGAGCAGCAGCGCCCGCAGCAGCTTCTCCGGCGGGAT
>NZ_JAUQTX010000018.1:0-43955 GCF_059803775.1 Azospirillum sp. UFLA03-27
TACGAGATAGCTGTTATAGTCTCGTGGGCTCGGAGATGTGTATAAGAGACAGATAAAACACCCCCCGCCCGCTCTACCCGGAGGTGGTCGCGCCATGCGCACCGCATTGACCTTCCTTTACCGCGCCGCCGAGATCCTGGGTGCGGTGTTCCTGGTGCTGATCGCCGTGCTGATCGTGTCCCAGGTCTTCGCCCGGCTGGCCAGCCGCATGGTGCCGGGAGCCGACGAGCTGGCCGGCTACTGCATGGCCGCCTCCTTCTTCCTGATGCTGGGACCGGCGCTGCGCCGCGGCGCGCACATCCGCGTCGGCGTGCTGGTCGACCGGCTGCGCGGCGGCCCCCGCCGTGTCGTGGAACTGGTCTGCCTCGGCTTCGGCACGGCGCTGAGCGGCTATTTCGCGTGGTACTGGCTGCGCATGACCTACGATTCCTACGATTTCGGCGATCTGGGACAGGGCGTTCTGCCCATCCCGCTGTGGATTCCGCAGGCCGCCATGGGCGTCGGGCTGGTGATCCTGGTGATTGCCTTCCTCGATGACCTGCTGGCGGTGATCCGGGGGCGCGAGGCGTCCTACCAAAGCGCCGGCATGCAGAGCGAGGGCTGACCCATGGACCAGACGACCGCTTCCATTGTCGTCGTGGTGACGATGCTCCTGATGCTGGGGACCGGCATCTGGGTGGCCCTGGCGCTGGCCGGCGTCGGCTTCGTCGCCATGGCGCTGTTCACCACCCGCCCCGTCGGCATGGTCATGGCGACCAACATCTGGGGCGCCAGCACGAGCTGGACCCTGACCGCCCTGCCGCTGTTCATCTGGATGGGCGAGATCCTGTTCCGAACGCGCATTTCGTCGGACATGTTCAAGGGGTTGGCGCCATGGACGGGCTGGCTGCCGGGACGGCTGATGCACGTCAACATCGTCGGCTGCACGATCTTCGCCGCCGTCTCGGGCTCCTCGGCCGCGACCGCCGCGACCATCGGGCGGATGACCATCCCGGAGCTGACCCGGCGCGGCTACGACCCGATGATGATCGTCGGCTCGCTGGCCGGCGCAGGAACGTTGGGCCTGCTGATCCCGCCCTCGATCATCATGATCGTCTATGGCGTGGCGGCGGACGTGTCGATCGCCCGGCTGTTCATCGCCGGCGTCATTCCTGGGATCGTGCTGACCGGCCTGTTCATGCTCTATGTGGGCGGCTGGTCGCTGCTGAATCCCGACCGCGTGCCGCCGCGGGAGGCGCGCCAGAGCTTCGCGGAGAAGATCCGCGATACCGGGTCGCTGATCCCGGTCATGCTGCTGATCGTCGGGGTGCTCGGCTCCATCTACGCGGGCATCGCCACGCCGACGGAGGCCGCGGGCATCGGCGTCTTGGGATCGCTGCTGCTGGCGCTGGTCACCGGCACGATGAGCTGGGCGACCTTCCGCGACAGCGTGATGGGGGCGGCGCACACCTCCTGCATGATCGGCTTCATCCTGGCGGGCGCGGCCTTCCTGACCGTCGCCATGGGCTACACCGGCATTCCGCGCCTGCTGGCGGAGTGGATCACCTCCATGCAGCTCTCCACCGCGGCGCTGCTGGTCGTGCTGACGCTGTTCTTCATCGTCATGGGCTGCTTCCTCGACGGCATTTCGATGGTCGTGCTGACCACCTCGGTCATCCTGCCGATGGTGCAGAACGCCGGGATCGACCTGCTGTGGTTCGGCATCTACATCATCATCGTGGTGGAAATGGCGCAGATCACCCCGCCGGTGGGCTTCAACCTGTTCGTCCTGCAATCCATGACGGGCAAGAGCATCTTCACCATCGGCAAGGCCAGCCTGCCCTTCTTCGTGATGATGATCCTGATGGTGGCGCTGCTCTGGATCTTCCCGGGCATGGTGACGTGGCTGCCCTCGCTGATGATCGGGTGAGGAGCGGCATCATGGACGTCCGTTTCACCACGGCGGGCGACACCGCCTTCAACGTGGAGTTCGGCGAAGGCATCGACCGCCCCACCAACGCCCGCGTCATGGCTCTGCACGCCCGCCTGAAGGCCGCCGCACCGCCGGGTCTGGTGGAGACGGTACCGACCTTCCGCTCGCTCCAGGTCGTCTATGACCCGGCGGTCACCAGCCGTCGGGAGGTCCAGGCCGCCGTCGAGGCAGAACTGACCCACGCCGGTGGAGCGCCGGTCGAAGGCACCCTGTGGCGCCTGCCCGTCTGCTACGATCCCGATTTGGGGCCGGATCTTTTGGAACTGTCCTCTTCGCTCGGCCTGTCTGCGGATCGGCTGATCGACCTCCACGGGTCGACGGAGTATTTCGTCTACATGCTGGGCTTCATGCCAGGCTTCGCCTACATGGGTGACCTGCCGGCGGAGATGGAGAGGCCGCGGCGCAGCGAGCCGCGGGTCCGCGTGCCGGCGGGCTCCGTCGCCACCGCCGGGCGGCTGACCACCGTCTATCCGTGGGAGAGCCCCGGCGGCTGGCACCTGATCGGGCGCTGCCCGGTGCCGCTCTACGACGGCGCCCGTCCCTCTCCGGTCCTGCTCGCCGCCGGCGACCGTGTGCGGTTCGAGGCGGTGGACCGCGCCCGCTTCGACACCCTGTCCGCCGCCGCCGCCGCTGGGCACTTCGATCCCGACACACTGAGGGCCGCATCATGAGCGCCCCCTGTCTTACGGTTGTCCGGCCAGGGCTGTTCGCCACCATCCAGGACCTCGGCCGCTTCGGCCATCAGGAACTCGGCATGCCGGTGGCTGGCGCGCTCGACCCCATCGCCCTGCGTCTCGCCAACGCGCTGGTCGGCAATCCGCTGGGCACGGCGGGGGTGGAGATCGCCCTGCTCGGCCCCGCCCTGAAAGTAGAAGCCGATGGCGTGCGCGTCGCCGTCGTCGGCCCCATGGCGCTGAGCCTGGAGCGCGAGGGGCAATCGCCCCAGCCGCTGGAACCCCACCGCAGCCACACGCTGGTGCGCGGTGACGTGCTGAAGCTGGGTGCGGTCACCGGGGCGGCCGTCGCCTATCTGGCGGTGGCCGGCGGCTTCGCGCTGGAACCGTTCCTGGGCAGCCTGTCCACTTACGTGCGCGCCGGCATCGGGCCGCTCGGCGGCAAACCGCTGGGCGACGGGACGCGCCTGCCGCTCAACCGCAACGACGCCCCACCGGGCGCCGACGTGGAGCTGCCGGAGCCGCCGGACTATGGCGGCGGGCCGGTGCGGGTGGTGCTCGGCCCGCAGGAGGACCGTTTCACGGCGGAGGCGGTGGAGACCTTCCTGTCGGCCACTTACAGCGTCGGCAAGGACGCCGACCGCATGGGCCTGCGGCTCGACGGCCCGACGCTTGCCCACACCGGTTCCGCGGACATCCCGTCGGACGGGCTGGTCACCGGCTCCATCCAGGTGCCCGGCAACGGCCAGCCGATCCTTCTGCTGAACGACCACCAGACGGCGGGCGGCTACGCCAAGATCGCCACGGTGATCTCCGCCGACCTGCCCCGCGTCGGCCGGCTGAGCCCCGGCGGCGCCCTGAGCTTCCGGGCCGTCACGGTGGAGGAGGCAGAGGCCATCCGGCGGCGCCAGGAACAGACCCTCGGCGGCTGGGTCCGCGCCATCCGCCCGGTGCGCCCGGCGGGCGGTGTCGATCTGGAGGCGCTCTACGCGGAAAACCTCGTGTCCGGGGTCGTCGACATCGTCAACGGCAACGGTGACATCCTGAACCAAGAACAGATGTGCGGGAGGGCACCATGACCATCACCGTGAACCTGAACGCCGACCTGGGCGAGGGCTTCGGCGCCTACGACATCGGCGACGACGACTCCATGCTCGGCATCGTCGCCTCCGCCAACATCGCCTGCGGCTTCCACGCCGGCGACCCGCTGGTGATGGCGCGGACCGTCCGGAACGCGGTGGCGAAGGGTGTCAGCCTGGGCGCCCACCCCTCCTACCCCGACCTCCAGGGCTTCGGACGCCGTCCCATGAGGATGTCGGCGGCGGAGGTCGAGGCTATGGTCGCCTATCAGATCGGGGCGCTGATGGGCATCGCCGCCACTGCCGGCGGGACGGTCACCCATGTGAAGGCGCACGGCGCGCTGAACAACATGGCGGCGGTGGACGAGGGGCTGGCCCTGGCGATCGGGCGGGCGATCAAGGGTGTCGATCCCTCGCTGATCTACCTCGCCACCGCCGGTTCGGAGATGGCGCGGGCCGGGCGGACGCTGGGCCTGCCCACGGCGGAGGAGGTCTTCGCCGACCGCGCCTACGACGACAACGGCAACCTCGTGCCGCGCGGCCAGCCCGGCGCGATGGTCCACGACCCGGACGTGGCGGCCGCCAACGTCCTGCGCATGCTGGAGGAGGGGGTGATCCTATCGGTCACCGGCACGCGCATTCCCTGCACCGTCCATTCCGTCTGCGTCCACGGCGACGAGCCGAGCGCCGTCGCCATGGCGGGCAACCTGCGCCGCACCCTGGAGGCCAAGGGGGTTCGCATCGTCCCCCTGCCGGAACTGCGCGACCGTTTCTAACGGTCCGCGATCATGCGGGCCGCAGCTTCGCTGCCTGTGCAAGGCTGGCGAGCGTGTCCAGGATGACCTGCGGGCTGACCGGCTTGCGCAGCACCACCAACGGCTGCCAGCGGTCGGACGTCAGGTCGTCCTCCCCTGCCTCCATCGACAGGAAGCCGGTCATCACCAGGATCGGCAGGCCGGCGGCCTTGATCCGCAGCTCGCGGATCAGGGCGCGGCCGTCCATCCGCGGCATGCGCAGATCGGTGATGACAAGGTCGGCGGGGTCGGCGCTGTAGCGCTCCAGCCCCTCCTGCCCGTCCTGGGCCAGGGTCACGCGGTACCCCTTGCGGGACAGGAAATCCTCCAGCGCCATGGCGGCCAAGGCTTCATCCTCGGCCACCAGAACATGCAACGGAGCGGTGACAGGGTCAGGCATGAGCGCGCTCCACGTCCTGAACGGAGGGATGGGACACCGGCACGGTGATGGTGAAGCGGACGCCGCGGCTTCCGTTCTCATGGGTCACGTTCGCCGCGTCGATCCGTCCGCCCATGGAATCGATGATGCCATAGCCGATGGACAGGCCGAGGCCCGACCCCTTTCCAACCTCCTTGGTCGTGAAGAAGGGGTCGAAGATCCGCGGCAGGACGTCCGGATCGATGCCGCCGCCGTCATCGGTGATGGTGATGACGGCCCGCCCGGCGGTCATGTCGCAACGCATGTTCACCGCGATCCGCCCGGCGGCGGGTGACCCGTCGGGGTCGGCGCGCCATTCCAGGATGGCGTCGCGCGCGTTGGACAGCAGATTGACCAGCACCTGCTCCAGTTGCAGGGGACGGCCGCGCGTGACGCAGTCGATGGCCGGGACGTCGCTCACGACCTCGATGTTCTCCAAGGCGAACTGGTTGGACACCAGTTCGACGGCGGAGCGGACGCTGGCCGCGGGGTCGAAGCGCTGGGTGGCGCCGTCGCGGCGGCTGAAGGTGCGCATATGGTCGATGATGCGGCCCATGCGCTCCGCCTGTTCCGACATGATGGTCAGCACCTTGTCCAGGCGCGCGGTGTCGGTGTCGCCGTCGCGCAGGCGGGACAGGGCGTTCTCGGCCCAGATCCGGATGATGTTCAGGGGCTGGCTCATCTCATGGGCCATGCCGGCAGCGAGCGTGCCCAGCGTCGCCAGCTTGGAGGTCTGGACCAGTTCCTCCTGAAGCCTCTTGCGGTCGGTGATGTCGCGGGAGCTGCCCAGAATCTGGACCACCTGCCCTCCCTCGCCGCGCACCGGCACCAGGACGGTGTGCCACGTGCGCCGCCCGACTGGAAGGTCCAGCGTCTCCTCATAATCGATCGGGCCGCCCGCGGCGACGCAGGCGCTGTAGCGTTCGATCACCGCCGCGGCGGTCTCCGGCGGTACGGCCTCGCGGACCAGCCGGCCGCGGATGGTCTCCGGGTCGATTCCCGTCCCCCGCGCATGGGCGGGGTTCAGCGTGTCGAAGGCGAAGTCACCGTCCGGCAGCACCGTGACGACGAACAGCCCCTCCGCCAGATTGTTAAAGAAGCTGGCGTAGCGCAACTCGGCCTGACGCCGGATCTCGATCTCGCGCTGAAGGGCTCCGTTGGCGTCGGCAAGCTGGGTGGCGCTGGGCAAAGCGAGAGCCTTGGGCATCTGCACCCACAAGGCCACGGCGGTCAGCACCGACACCATTGCGGTCAGCGCCTTGACGATGCCTTCCACGGCATAGTCGGGATACCACAAGGTCCACAGGCTGAAGAAATGCGTTGTGCCACAGGCCAGGATGAAGGCGGCGAACAGCCAGACGATCCAGGTGAAGGCCACGTCGCGGCGCCTCACGACGAAGTAAAGCAGCGCCACCGGAATCGAATAATAGGAAAGGCCGGTCAACACATCGGACACGATGTGCAGGGTCAGGATTTCCGGACGCCAGAACAGGCACACGCCGTGAGGCAAGTACGCGCTGGTGTCGAAGAAGGCTTCCACGCCACCGAACATGCCGCCCCTCTTTTATTCGGTCACCGACCGCGGTCCAGCCGGGTCCGGAAACGCCACCGTTTCTCTGATCTTGCCCCGAAACCTTGAAGCACAACGCCTTGCGGCACCATGCCGCGGAGGCTGCGTCAGCAAACGCTACTCGAATCAGACAGGAGGAGCAACACGCGGAACGCGATCCCGGCGAATGGTCAGCGCGCTCCGCATGGCTTTGGATGAACGTTACGCGGCGGTGTGCACCTTGCGGTTTTGCTCGCGTGTCTTCAGGAAGCGCAGGGCCGGAAAATCCTCCTGCGTGCGGTTCAGGTGCCAAGCGTTGCGGGCCAGGAAGACCAGCGCCCCGTCATGGTCCTCCGCCGCCGCCGAGCGGTTGAGGTCGAGGAACTTCTTGAGCTGGTCCTCATCGTCCGTCTCGATCCAGCGGGCGGCGTCCACCCCCGCCCCCTCGAAGCGGGCGGCGAGGCCGTATTCCGCCTCGATGCGGGCCGCCAGCACCTCGAACTGGAGCTGGCCGACCACGCCGACCACCCAATCCGCCCCGGTCAGCGGCTTGAACACCTGGGAGGCACCCTCCTCCGCGAAATGATCCAGCGCTTTGCGCAGATGCTTCACGCGCATCGGGTCTTCCAGGCGGACACGCTGCAGCAGTTCCGGCGCGAAGCTCGGCACGCCGGTGAAGCGCAGATCCTCGCCCTCGGTCAGCGTGTCGCCAATGCGCAAGGACCCGTGGTTGGGGATGCCCATGATGTCGCCGGGCCACGCCTCTTCCGCCAGCTCGCGGTCGCGGGCCAGGAACAGCACGGCGTTGTTCACCGCCATCAGCTTGCCCGACCGGACATGCTTCAGCTTCGCCCCTCGCTTGAACTTGCCGGAGCAGATGCGCACGAAAGCGATGCGGTCGCGGTGGTTGGGGTCCATGTTGGCCTGGACCTTGAACACGAAGCCGCTGAACTTGCCCTCGTCCGGCTGAACCGAGCGCTGCTCCGCCGGCTGCGGGCGTGGCGGCGGGGCGTTCTCGGCCAAGCCCTGGAGAAGCTCGCGCACGCCGAAGTTGTTGATCGCCGAGCCGAAATAAATCGGCGTCAGATGGCCGGCGCGATAGGCTTCCAGGTCGAAGGGCGGCATCAGCCCGCGGGCCATCTCCACCTCCTCGCGCAGCTTTGCCACTGCGTGGTGCGGCAGAAGCTCGTCGAGGCGCGGATCGTCAAGGCCGTTGCACTCAATGCCGTCGTCGATCTCGTCGCCCTTGGTGCGGTCCATCAGGATCAGACGGTCGCGGATCAGGTCGTAGCAGCCCAGGAAGTCGCGGCCCATGCCGATGGGCCAGCTCGCCGGGGTGACCTCCAGCGCCAGCGAGCTTTCGATCTCGGAAATGAGGTCGAAGGGGTCGCGGGCCTCGCGGTCCATCTTGTTGCAGAAGGTGATGATCGGCACGTCGCGCAGGCGGCAGACCTCGAACAGCTTCAAGGTCTGGCTTTCGATGCCCTTCGCGCCGTCGATCACCATGACGGCGCTGTCCACCGCGGTCAGCGTCCGGTAGGTGTCCTCCGAGAAGTCCTCGTGGCCCGGCGTGTCCAGCAGGTTGAAGGTGCGCCCTTCGTAATCGAAGGTCATGACGGAGGCGGTCACGGAGATGCCGCGCTCGCGCTCCACCTTCATCCAGTCCGACTTGGCGCGGCGCTGCTCGCCGCGGGCCTTCACGGCGCCGGCCATCTGGATGGCGCCGCCGAACAGCAGCAGCTTTTCGGTGAGGGTGGTCTTGCCGGCGTCGGGATGCGCGATGATCGCGAAGGTTCGACGCCGGGAAACAGCGTCCAGAAGCTCGGACATGCGCGTTCCCGTAACTCAGCGGTGCAGACAACGGCGAAGAGGGCCGGGAGGCGGAACGCCCCACGGCCCTCTTCGTTCGGACGTATAGATAGCAGCGAAGACCGGCCCGTTCCAGCCTTCATCCCTGCCGCCAGACGGACGGAGGCCAGACGGACGCAGGGATGAAGGGTTCCGGGGTGCCTTACAGGCTCAGCTCGGCGATCTGCACGGCGTTCAGCGCCGCACCCTTCAGGAGCTGGTCGCCGCAGACGAACAGGTCGAGGCCGTGGTCGCCGAAGATCAGGCTGGTGCGGATGCGGCCGACCTCGACGTCGAACTGGCCGGTGGCGTTCAGCGGCATCGGGTAGACGCCGTCCGCCGGCACGTCCTTCACCACCACGCCCGGCGCGTCGGCCAGAACGGCGCGGGCGGCGTCCGGGGTGACCGGGGACAGCGTCTCGACCGTGATCGCCTCGGAGTGGGCGCGGTAGGTCGGGATGCGCACCGCGGTGCAGCTGACCGGCAGGTCCGGGATTTCCAGGATCTTCCGGGTCTCCCAGGTCACCTTCATCTCCTCCTTCGTGTAGCCGTTCTCCTGGAAGGCGTCGATCTGGGGGATCAGGTTGAAGGGGATCGGGTGGCGGAACACGCTGTTGACGACCGGCTTGCCGTCGAGCTGGTTGCGGGTCTGCTCCCCAAGCTCGGCCATGCCCTCCGCACCGGCGCCGCTGGTCGCCTGATAGGTGGAGACGATGACGCGCTTCAGGCCGAAGGCCTTGTGCAGGGGCCCGAGCGCCACGACGGCGATGGCGGTCGTGCAGTTGGGATTCGCGATCAGCTTGGCATCGCCCATGGCGTGGGCGTTGATCTCGGGCACGATCAGCGGGACGTTGTCGTCATAACGGAAGGCCGAAGAGTTGTCGATCACCAGCGCGCCGCCCGCGGCGATGGCCGGCGCGTGCTCCTTGGCGAAATCACCGGACACGGCGAGCAGGACGATGTCGTAACCCTTCACCTTCTCGACGTCGAACGCCACGAGGGTCTTCTCGCCGAACGGGGTCTCGACCGTGCGGCCGGCGCTGCGCTCCGACGCGAACAGGCCAAGTTCCGCGACCGGGAACGAACGGCGGTGAAGAACATCGACCATCTCGCGGCCGACGGCGCCCGTGGCACCAACGATGGCGACGCGGCGGGGAGAAGGAGAAGAGGTGCTCATGGGTGTGGTCCGTCCTTTGGTCTTGCCCGGATCGAGCGTGGACGGCGGCCCCAGATGCACCAAGGCCCCGTCCGTGTCCGGCGGGGCCTTCGTGGTGGGTGAAGCGTCTTACTCGATCAACGCACGCCACCGTCCGACGGCCCGCCGGAGCGGGTCGTTTTGGTAGTGGTGATGGTGATGGCGAGCGAGCGATTCATAACTCGCTAGATAAACGAAAGGCGCGGGGCTTGTAAAGCGCCCGCGCCTTCGCAGCACAATTTTTGTCCGGCTCCGGACAGGGCCGCGTCAGGTCTCGCTTTTGGCGGGATGCTCCGGCTTCACGGGATGCACGTCCCAGATCTCCGTCGCGTACTCCATGATGGTGCGGTCGGAGGAGAACCAGCCCATGTTGGCCGTGTTCAGGATGGCCTTGCGCGTCCATTCCTCCTGGTCGCGGTAGAGGTCCATGGCCGCCTGCTGCGCCTGGCAGTAGTCGGAGAAGTCCGCCGTCACCAGGAAATGGTCGCCGCCGTCGGTCAGCGCCTGGAGGATCGGGTGGTAGCGGTGGGGATCGTCCGGCGAGAAGACGCCGGTGGAGATCATGTCCAGCGCCCGCTTCAGGCTGGGGTTCGACGCGATGACGTCGCGCGGGTTGAAGCCGCCGCTGGCCCGCAGGTCGTTCACCTCCTCCGCGGTCAGACCGAAGATGAAGATGTTGTCGTCGCCCACATGCTCGCGGATCTCGACGTTGGCGCCGTCCAGCGTGCCGATGGTAAGCGCGCCGTTCAGGGCCAGCTTCATGTTGCCGGTGCCCGACGCCTCCATGCCCGCGGTGGAGATCTGCTCCGACAGGTCGGCCGCCGGCATGATGATTTCCGCCGCCGTCACGTTATAGTTCGGCAGCAGGACGATCTTCAGGTTGTCGTGGACCGACGGGTCATGGTTCACCACCTTCGCCACATCGTTGATGAGCTTGATGATGAGCTTGGCCATGTGATAGCTCGGCGCCGCCTTGCCGGCGAAGATCTTGGTCACCGGCACCCAGGAGACGGTCGGGTTGTCGCGCATCTCGTTGTACAGCGCGATCGCCTGGAGGATGTTCAGGAGCTGGCGCTTGTACTCGTGCATGCGCTTGACCTGCACGTCGAACAGGCTGTCGACCTGCACGTCCACCCCGGTCTGGCGCGCGATGTAGGCGGCCAGCCGCTTCTTGTTCTTGCGCTTGGCGCGGCGGAACTCCTCGCGGAAGACCAGATCGTCGGCCTTCTCGGCCAGCGCCTTGATCTGGCTGAGGTCCTTGATCCAGCCGTTGCCGATGCGGCTGGTGATCAGTGCGGCCAGCGGCTGGTTCGCCTGATGCAGCCAGCGGCGGGGCGTGATGCCGTTGGTCTTGTTGTTGATGCGCTCCGGGAACTCCGCGTGGAAGTCGGCGAAGACGGTCTGCTTCATCAGCTCGGTGTGCAGGGCCGAGACGCCGTTGACCTTGTGCGAGCCGAGGAAGGCCAGATTGCCCATGCGCACCCGGCGGTCGCCGCGCTCGTCGATCAGCGACAGGCGGGACAGCCGGCCGTTGTCGCCCGCCGCCCGCGCCTTGGAGCGGTTGAGGAACTTGGCGTTGATTTCGTAGATGATCTGCATGTGGCGCGGCAGCACGCGCTCCATCATGCGCACCGGCCACGCCTCCAGCGCTTCCGGCAGCAGCGTGTGGTTGGTGTAGGAGAAGGTCGCGCGGGTGATGTCCCACGCCTTGTCCCAGGTCACGCCGTGCTGGTCCACCAGCAGCCGCATCAGCTCGGCGATGCCGATGGCCGGGTGCGTGTCGTTGAGCTGGATCGCCGCCTTGTCGGGGAGGCTGTCGAAATTGGAATGGTGCTGCAGATAGCGGCGCAGGATGTCCTGCAGCGAGGCGGAGGTGAAGAAGTACTCCTGCTTCAGCCGCAGTTCCTTGCCGCCCTCCGTCGCGTCGTTCGGGTAGAGGACGCGGCTCAGATTCTCGGTCAGCACCTTCTGCTCGACCGCCTTCATGTAGGCGCCGTCGTTGAAGTGGCCGAAGTTGAAGTCGCGGGTGGCGCGGGCCGACCACAGGCGCAGCGTGTTGATCGTGTCGCCGCCGTAGCCGACCACCGGCGTGTCATAAGCCATGGCCAGCACGCGCTCGGCGTCGACCCAGCGGTAGGCGCGCTCGCCCACCGAATCCCGGAACTCCTCGACGCGGCCGTAGAACTGGACGGGGTACAGCACCTCCGGGCGCGGGAACTCCCACGGGTTGCCGAACTGCAGCCACTGCTCCGGATACTCGACCTGCCAGCCATGCTCAAAACGCTGCTCGAACAGGCCGAACTCGTAGCGGATGCCGTAGCCGTAGCCGGGCAGCGCTTCCGACGCCATGCTGTCGAGGAAACAGGCGGCCAGACGGCCGAGGCCGCCGTTGCCGAGCGCCGCGTCCGGCTCAGCCTCCACCACATCGTCAAGGTTCAGACCGATGCGGTCGAGCGCCTGACGGCACTGGTCGGTGATGCCGAGGTTGGCGAGGCTGTTGGTCAGCAGGCGGCCGATCAGGAATTCCAGCGAGAGGTAGTAAACGCGCTTGGCGTCCTGCTGGTAATAGGTCCGCGTCGTGTCCATCCAGCGGTCCACGAGGCGGTCGCGCACGGCCAGCGCCACGGTGTGGAACCAGTCGCGCCGGGTCGCCGCCCGCGCGTCCTTGCCGACGGAATAAACCAGCCACTCCAGAAACGAGCGCTTCAGCCCGTCGACATCCAGACTGCGGCGTTCGATCTCGCGGGACTTATACCGAGCGTCCATGTCTTGACTTTCTTCTTTCCAGGGCCAACTGGAGCGGCGGTTATTTAGCCGGTCTTCCATCGGCGGCAGTTTCCGGGGTCCATGGTTAAGCAACGTTTAAGTCGCTGCGGCCAACCAGTCGAAACGGCTAGGCCGTTCGTCCAGAGCAACAGCCGGGGCTTGCCCTTGTGCCAGACGCGCTGTGTCAAAACGAAGGCCACCTCCGCAGCGCGCCCATACCGGTAATCGCTGCGAAGCCCCGCTGGAGGGAGTAAGATGGCGTCCGTGTCAGCCTCTTTGAACCTCCCGATGCTCGACAATACCGAATCTGCGGACTCCCGCCAGGAGCTGCCCGGCGACGCCACCATCCTGCTCCGTCAGGCCCAGCCGGCGGACATCCCCGCGCTGCTGGCCATCGAGGAGCGGTGCTTCGCCACCGACCGCCTGACCCGACGTAGTTTTCAATATTTGCTCACGAAAGCCAAGGCCACTGGCCTTGTGGAAGTCCACAGCGGCACGGTTGTCGGCTACGCCCTGGTGTCCTTCCATTCCGGCACCTCGCTCGCCCGGCTCTACTCCTTCGCCGTCGACCCCGGCCACCGCGGCCAGGGCGTCGCCAAGCGGCTGCTCGCCGCGGCGGAGCAGGCGGCCCGCTCGCGGGACTGCATCTACCTGCGGCTGGAGGTGCGGCGCGACAACGCCGCGGCCATCGATCTCTACAAGAAGGCCGGCTACCGCGAGTTCGGCGTCTACACCGACTATTATGAAGACCATATGGAGGCGCTGCGGCTTGAGAAGCGCCTCGGCCACAGCGGCCCCAGCGCGCCGCTGGGCGGGCCTCTGGTCCCCTACTACCAGCAGACCCTGGACTTCACCTGCGGCCCGTCGGCCCTGATGATGGCGATGAAGGCGCTGAAGCCCGTGGAGATCGAACTGGGGCGGAAACTCGAAATCCGCTTGTGGCGGGAATCGACCACCGTCTTCATGACCTCCGGCCATGGCGGCTGCGGCCCGTTCGGGCTGGCGCTGGCGGCGGCGCGGCGCGGCTTCGCGGTGGACATCCACATCAAGGACAACGCCACCCCCTTCCTGGACAGCGTGCGCAGCGACGAAAAGAAGGAGGTCATGCGCATCGTGCACGAGGACTTCCTCGACGAGTTGGAAGGCAGCGGCGCCACCGTCCGCCACAACACCCTGACCGCCCAGGACATGGCCGACGCGGTGGCGGGCGGGGCCATCCCCATCGTGCTCATCAGCTCCTACCGGATCTATCACGAAAAATTTCCGCATTGGGTCGTCGTGACCGGTGCCGACGACCGCTTTCTCTATGTTCATGATCCGCTTGTGTACGATCGTCACCACGCTCACATCGACCGGATGAACATGCCGATCCCGAAAGCCGATTTCGAGCGCATGGCCCGCTACGGAAAGGCACAGTTGAAGGCCGCCCTTCTCCTTCGCCCCCAGCCCTCTGATCGGGCCTCTGATCGGGCCGCCGATGGGGTCGCCGACTGATGCCCGCGCATCTCCTGGTCGTCGACCGCCGGGCGGACGTGAAATGGGCGAAGGACGGGCTGCCGGTGATCAGCGCCCGCGACTACATCGCCCACCCGGAGCAGGCGCCGCGCGGCGCGCGGGTGCTGAACCTTTCGCGCAGCTACCGCTATCTGGGCACCGGCTACTATGTCTCGCTGCTGGCGGAGGCGCGCGGCGAGCGGGTGATCCCCTCCGTCCGGACCATCCTGGACCTGTCGCAGAAGACCTTCTACCGCGCCCAACTGGCCGAGGTGGAGGAGGCGCTGCGCAAGGCGATCAAGCGGATGGACCACCCGCCGGAAGCGTCCTTCAACCTCACCCTCTTCTTCGGCCACGCCGACGACGCCCGGTTCCAGGACATCGCCCGGACGATCTTCGACCTGTTCCGCTGTCCCCTGCTGAAGGTTCAGGTGCGGCTGAAGGAGGGCTGGACCGTCCATGCCCTGGAGCCGCTGTCTCTGGCCGACCTTCGGTCCGACCAGGAGCCGCTGTTCCAGGCGGCGCTCGACGCCTACACCCGCACCTCCTGGCGGGAGCCGGCGGCGAAGGCGCCGCCGCGCTACACGCTGGCCATCCTGCACAACCCGAAGGAGGAGCTTCCCCCCTCCAGCCCGCGCGCGCTCCAGAAATTCGTCAAGGCCGGGGAAAGCCTGGGCATCGCGGTCGAGCTGATCGAGAAGAAGGACTACGCCCGCCTCGCCGAGTTCGACGCGCTGTTCATCCGCGAGACGACGAATCTCGACCACCATACCTACCGCTTCGCCAAGAAGGCGGCGACGGAAGGCATGCCGGTGATCGACGATCCGAACTCGATCCTGAAATGCACCAACAAGGTCTATCTGGCCGAGCTGTTGCGCGCCAACCGTATCCCGGCGCCGAAGACGGTGATCTTCGACAAGCGCGGGCTGGCGACGCTGGATCAGGAGATCCCCTACCCCATCGTCCTGAAGATTCCGGACGGCTCCTTCTCCCGCGGCGTCTTCAAGGTGCAGACCCGCAGCGAGTTGGATGCGACTGCCGAAGGCCTGTTCGAGCAGTCCGACGTGATCCTGGCCCAGGAGTTCATGTACACGGAGTTCGACTGGCGCGTTGGCGTGCTGAACCGGCAGCCGATCTATGTCTGCCAGTATCTGATGGCGAAGAAGCACTGGCAGATCGTCAAGCACGGCGGCAACGGCCGCGCCGAACAGGGCTCCGCACGCACGCTGGCCGTCGAGGAGGCGCCGCGCGAGGTCATCGAGACCGCCGTGAAGGCGGCGGGACTGATCGGCGACGGGCTCTACGGCGTAGACGTGAAGCAGAACGAGCGCGGCGTCTTCGTCATCGAGATCAACGACAACCCCAGCATCGACCTCGGCGTCGAGGACGCCAAGCTGAAGGACGGTCTGTACCGCCTCATCATGGGCGAATTCCTGCGCCGCCTGGAATCGCGGCCGCGCAAGCCCGGCTCCGGAGCCTGAGATCCCCCTTCGGGCAGTTCCGCCATCCGTTTGGATGGCCCCCACATTCCGATCACTTCTCCTCCTAAGATGTTTTCGGCTGTGGCCGCCGGGGAACAAGCCTCTTCCCACCGCGTTATGAAATCAACGTCACCACGAACGGGAGCAACACCGAAGCGCATCAACGCTTTGGAGTTGCCCAGGCTGGAGAGCGGGAGACCGTTGATGACGACGAACTGCTCATTGTGCTGCGCCGGACCGACACCCGGACACTGCTAGGCAGCACCACCGCATTCTAAACCACCGACACGAATCGCAACAACCGGCGCGGCCACAGGACCGGCGCCGGAAGGGACCACGCGTCGAAAATGGGCGCGTCGAAAAAGGGATCGTCTCCCACCGAAGCCTCGGGAGTCTGAATCCCGCGAACTGAAATCTCGGGACGGGGGCGCCGTCACCACGGACCGGCAGCCCCGCCGAATGAAGAGAAGCTGGAGGAAGAGCAACAATGGCGTATTGTTTCGAATCCGAACTGATCCGTTGCATGCCGAACCTGCAGCGCTATGCCTGCAAGTTGACGCGCGACGTCAGCGCCGCCGAGGATCTCACCCAGGACTGTCTTGCCCGCGCTCTGTCCCGCCAGCATCGCTTCGAGCCCGGCACCAACATGCAGGCTTGGCTGACCACGATGCTGAAGAACCTGCATTTCAACAACCTCCAACGTGAAAAGCACGTCACCAAGGTCGAACTGTGGGACGGCGCCATGTCGGTCGAGGCCTCGCAGATCGCACGGCTGGTCTTCCGCGACGTGGACCGCGCCTTCGGCGCTCTGACCCCGAGCCAGCGCAAGGTCGTGAAGCTGGTCGCCATCGAAGGCCGCCCCTATCAGGAGGCCGCGGAGAAGCTGAACGTCTCCATCGGCACCATCCGGTCCCGCCTGTGCCGGGCCCGCGAACGGCTGAACAACCTGATGGCCGCCTAGGGCGCGGCAGGGAATGCGCCGCGGGGTATGGCAACCGTACAACAGGTTGATTCTTCCATCGCATCGGACAGTCCGGCGCCGGAACAACCAACGGGAGCGGCTGTTACATCCCGCGTGCGAAACGAGTATGGCTGCAGCGGAGTGGCCGAACATCCACGGGGAACGATCGGGTACGCTTCGCCAACCATTTGGCGGTATCGGCATCCTCCCCATAAGAAGAGGTAAGTCACCACTCCCGACGCCGTGCCCGCCGCACTATATTGAACTCTGCGTCGCGGATCGTTTCCGTCTCGGGGGGATGGCCTCCGGAGACGTTCCGGGATCAAAAGATATGAAGCGTGTGACGATGAACCATATCAACGCATATCTTGACGGTGCCTTGGACGATAAGGAGCGTCAGGAGTTCGAGCAGTCCGTAGAGGACGACGCCGACGCGAAGGCCGTGGTGACCTTCCACAGGAGCCATGTGGATGAGCTTCACCGCCTTTACGATCCCGTGCTGGAAGAACCGGTACCGGCGCGCATGCTCGAACTGCTGAGGCAGCGCCGCAAGGACTAGCCCCCCGATTCCCGTGTTCCATCGTCACATGAGGGGCGACCGGACGACCCGGCCGCCCGCTTTTTTTGCCCGCACCCTGGCCTTCCACCACCGCGGCGCGTTCTCCCGCATTTCCACGCGGCTTCCCCCTTCGGATCAACGCTTGCCCCTTTTACAGACCTGCGGCTTTTCCCATAAACAGGAGCCGCGGAAACGGAAGCTGGGCCATGGGCGCCCGGACCGGCGGGAACGAAGAGGATAGACAGCGTCCATGGCGCGCGGCAGGCCGGCACCGAACATCATTCTGGGTCCCGTCCTTTATTTCCGGGGAGAGCAAGGCGACCGCTGGTGGCTGTCCGCCCTCTTCGTGCTGGACGGCGACGCCGAACCCTATGATTTACGGGTGGACGGCGTAACCCTGCCCGTGCCGCCCCGCCACCTCGCTCAGTGGGGCAACCGGCATGTCTGGCGTTTCGATTTCGCCATACCGCGCGGCACCCGCGATGTCGAGGCCGCCTATGGTTTCACCGATGGGGCGTCGCCGGGGGACATCTGGGCGGTGACCGTGCCGGGACGCGCCTCGTCGCCGCGGATCGCCTATGTCTCCTGCAACGGGGCGGAGGACGAGGAGAAGATCACCGGGCTGGACGCACCGCGCAACGCCCTGTGGGGTGATCTGCGCCGCCGTCACGAGGGCGAGCGCTTTCACCTGCTGCTGCAAGGTGGCGATCAGCTCTACGCCGACGCGGTGTGGCGCAAGCCGCCGCTGCTCAGCGCCTGGAAGAAGCGGACCGACGCCGCCCGCTTGGATGAGCCCTTTACCCCCGCCATGGCGGAGGAGGCGACGGACTTCTACTTCGACCTTTATCTGCGGGTCTGGGGCCAGCCGGAAACCGCGGCGGTGACCGCCCGAATTCCCTCGGTGATGATGTGGGATGACCACGACATCTTCGACGGCTGGGGCTCCCACCCGGACGAGGAGATGATGTCCCCGGCTTGGCGCGGCGTCTACGCGGCCGCCCGCCGCCACTTCTCGCTGTTCCAACTGGCCGCCATGGAGGGCGCCCAGCCGGAATGCGTGTGGGGGGCGCCTTTGGACTCCTTCAGCCAGGGGTTCCGGCTCGGCGATGTCGGCGTTCTGGCACTGGACATGCGCAGCGACCGCACCCCCCGCCGCGTTCTGTCGGACCGGGTGTGGGACGCCCTGCCGGAGTGGCTGGAACGCTTCAAGGGATGCCGGCACCTGATCCTGATGTCCAGCGTGCCGCTGCTCTACCTCGACACCGGCGTGATGGAGCGGGCGGTCGGCCTGTCGCCCGTCCGCGTCGGAATCGAGGACGATTTGCGCGACCAGTGGCGCAGCCCGGCCCACGCCGAGGAATGGCTGCGCCTGATCGGCCTTCTGGCGGAATTCTCGCGGCGCACCGGGTGCCGGGTGACCTCCGTGTCGGGCGAAATCCACGCGGGCGCGCGGGCCGTGCTGCGCGGCGGCGGCGTGGAGATCTGGCAGCTCATCGCGTCGGGGGTCGTCCACCCGCCGCCCGCCAAAGCCACCGCCTTCGCCCTGGAATGGCTGGCCGGCCGCAAGGAAACCCTGCCCAACGGCTATGTTTTCGAAATGCCGGCTTTTCCCGAATCGGGCAAACGCATCATCCGACAGCGCAATTGGCTATCGCTAATCTTCGACGGCAAGGGCCAGATCCACGCCCGCTGGTCGGCCGAAGGCCAGCCGAACCGCTACACCCAGGTGATCTGAACTCAGGTGATCTGAATCCAGGCGATCGGACCGGAGGAGCCCGCCGGCTCACTCCGACTGCGGCGACCGGCGGCGGTTGCGCAGATTGAGCGCGTTGAGGAAGCTGGTGGCCTGCGCCGGCGTGGCCGGGCCGCCGGCCCCCGGCGCCTTGGCCGAGGTCGCCAGGAAACCACCGACGCGCGCGCGCAGCTCGACCGAATCGTGGGCCGCCTGATCGGCGGTCTCCGCCACCTGACGGCGCACGTCGGCGTCGAGCGTGTTGAAGGCGCGGGTGGCGAATTCGAAGGCCGGCTGGGACTTGGTGGCGATCACCTGCCGCAGCGCCTTGGAAACCAGAACCGTGTCCAGCCCGCCGGGGCCGTCCACCCCGTCCAGGACATCGGCCAGGATGCCGATGGCCTGCAGGGTCTGGTTGTCATCGAGCGAGATGGGCTCCAGGCCGTCCATGACACTCACTTCCGATGTGGTTTGCCGAAGCGTGGTTGAACCAGCGGACGCCGCCGGATCTTTTGCCGGTGCGGGAAAGCATAGTCGGAGCGCCCCGCCGAGGCAATGCGCACGGCGTCAGGCCGCGCGCTTGGCGCTGCGATTGACCAGGGCGACCCCGGCGACCGCCAGCGCCATGCCGGACAGGGCCAGCAGCCCCAGCCGCTCCCCGAACATCGCCCAGGCGATCACCGCCGTCACCGGCGGGACCAGATAGAACAGGCTCGCCACGCGCGCCGCCGCACCGTGCCGGATCAACAGGAACAACAGGAAAATCGCTCCCACCGACAGCACAAAGCTGAGCCACAGCAGGGCGAAGACAAATTCGCTGGTCCAGTCGATGTGCATGGTCTCGAACAGCGGGGCCAGCACCGCCAGCACCGCCGCGGTCGCGGCGTACTGGATCGCGGCACCGCTGCGCAGGTCCATCGCCGTGCCGTGGCGCTTCTGATAGAGCGTGCCGAAGGTGATGCCCAGCAGGGCGGCCAGCGCCAGCCCGATGCCCAGCGCGTCGGTGGAGTCGAAGTGGAGCTTCTCGCCCACCACCAGCCCGACTCCGGCCAGCCCCATCAGGAACCCCACCCATTGCCGTCCGCTCACCCGCTCGCCCAGCAGCGGGCCAGAGAGTGCGGCGGTCAGCAACGGCTGGATGCCGACGATCAGCGCGGTCACACCCGCCGGCATGCCCTTCGCGATGGCGCAGAACACCCCGGTCAGATAGACGCCGTGCACCAGAAGCCCGGCCAGCGCGATGCGTCCGGCCTCGGCCCAGCTCTTCGGCCAGGGCGCTCCGGTGACCAGGGCGACGACGCCGAGGACCACGGCCACCAAGCCCAGCCGCACCAGCAGGAAGGTCAGCGGTTCCGCGTAGGGAAGGCCGTATTTGGCGCCGATGAACCCGGTGCTCCACAGCAGGACGAAGACGCCCGGCATCAGGCGCACCCAATCGGGCCGCCCGCCCGCGGCGGCGGTGGTCGCTTGCACGGTCATCGCTTTTCCTCGACTCCTATCCCCGCGCCTGCGCGCCTTCCGCGGTTGGAACCTCGGCCGCCAAGGACGGGGCGTCCGGGGCGGGCGCGACGCCGGACAGGTCCGGCTTGGGCGCTTCCACCGCACGCGCTTCCGCCACGGGCGTCACGGCCTCCTCCACAGGCTTGGGCGGCGGGTTGCGCCGCGCCTCGGCCACCGACTGGAGATGGGCGCGCAGGCTTGCGTCCTTCTTCACCAGCCGATGGAAGTCTCTCACATCCAGGACCAGCAGTTGGCAATAGCCCATCGCACGCACATCGGCGTTGCGCCGCTGGCGGGTCAGCAGGGCCATCTCGCCGAACACCTCCCCGGTGCCGAGCTGGACCGGCTCGTCCAGACCCGGAACCAGCACCTCGACGGCGCCGGACGCGATGAAGAACATGGCGTCGCCGCGCTCGCCCCGCCGGACGATGGTCTCACCGGGCAGGACCAGCCGTGGCTTCAGCAGGGTGGCGATGCCGCGCAGACGGTCGCCCTCCAGCCCCTCAAACAGCGGCACCCGCCCGACGAGGTCCATCAGATCGAGCCGCAGATCAAGCTTCGGCAGGGCGTCGAGCGCGCGGCGGCGGTCGTCCAGATCGCGTTGCAGATCGCTTAGGATTTCCTGGCTGATGATCGATTCGGCGAAGAGCGCCCGGTAATCCGCCTCCTCCAGCCTCAGGGCGGCGCGGCTGACGTAGCGGCTCTGCAGGATCAGCGCGTAGTCGGGATACTGCAGCTTCAGCGCCGCCAGGGCCTGCTCGACCATGGCGAGGCGGATGGTCAGGATCCCTTCCAATTCGCAGGCGACGTCGGTGCCCAGCACTTGGCCGACCTTGTCGTTGATGAACTCGAGAAGTTCGCGCTGCACGGTGCGCACGCCGAGAAGAATCTCGAACCGGAAGGCGAGCCGGCGGGCCAGCGGCGCGTGGATGCCCAGCCGCCGGTGCAGCAGGCTGGCGACCCGCATCCAGGGCGTGAAGGAGATGAAGGGCTCCTCGAAGGCACGGTAACCGGCGCGCCCCTGGGTCTTCACCGCGTCGAGCAGGCGTCCGGTGCGGCGGTTCAGCAGCTCTGCCACCCCGCGCGACAGGATGCCTTCGCGGAAATGCTCGTAATACAGCTCCTCCTCGCGGTTCACCAGGATGACGAGGCCGATGGTCACGCGGTCCTCGTTGTTCAGCGGCGCTTCGGTCGACCGCTCCCGGACGATGGCATCGAGCCGGTCGCTGTATTGCGACACAATGGACCCGACAGCCTGCTCGTCAACCTCGTAGCGGTGGGCAAGCCCCTCCACCCGCTCACGCACGCCGGTCAGCGACAAAGCCAGCGCGCGGTTGCGCATGGCGTGCTCGACCGGCGACAGCTTGTTCAGGCCCAGCAGGTTGATGACGGCGCGCAGCGTCGTGCCGTTGATGAACAGCGTGTAGAAGACGAAGCCGGTGACCAGCACCGCGACGAAACCTTGGACCCGGTCGGGCACACGCCCGTTCTCGGTGACGGCCAGGGCCAGCGTCAGCGACACCGCACCGCGCAGGCCGCCCCACAGCATCACCGCTTTGTAGGCGTGACTGACGCGCTGGGCCAGACCGGTGCCGGACAGCAGCGGCAGCAGACCGAACAGCACCAGCGCGCGGGACACCGTGGCCGCACCGACGACGACCAGCACCAGCCCGACATCGCTCCAGCCGATGCCGCCGAGCAGGCGCGGCACCAGCAGCGCCGTCATCAGGAAGATCAGCGAGTTCGCCCAGAAGCCGAGCTGCTTCCAAACATGCTCCAGCGCCCCCCATGTGGCCGGGGAGATGCGCGTGCGCCCGACTGAGCCGACGACCAGCGCCGCCGTGACCACCGCCACGACCCCCGACGCGCCGACATAATGCTCCGCCAGCACATAGCTGAGATAGGCGAGCGCCACGGTCAGCGTGATCTCGGCCATTGGCTGGTCACGCACCGGCTCGACGATCATGCAGACCACGCGCCCGCACACATAACCGGTCAGCACGCCGCCGGCGAAGTCGCGCAGGAACTCCATCACCGCTTCGGTCGCCCCGCCATGGGCGTTGCGGGTCAGCATGCCGAGCAGCAGCGTGAACAGCGCGATGGCCGCGGCGTCGTTCAGCAGGCTTTCGCCCTCGACCAGCATGGTCAGGCGGCGTGGCGCGCCGAGGTCGCGGAAAATGCTGACGACCGCTGCCGGGTCGGTGGTGGCGACGATCGCCCCCAGCAGCAGGCAGGCCACCAGCCCCATCGAGGTGAAGAGGGTCAGCGCATAGCCGACGGCGAAGGTGCAGACGAACACCGCCACAACGGCCATCAGCAGGATCGGCCACACGTCGTCGAGCAGCCGCCGCACGTCCACCGCCAAGGCCGTTTCGAACAGCAGCACCGGCAGGAAGACGTAAATCAGCACCTCGGACGAGATGTCCATCTCGGCCAGGGAATTCAGGAAGTCATGAAAGGGACCCGTGCCGCCCTGGCCGGCAAAAGTCTGGATCACCAGTCCCAGTGCCACGCCCACGGCGGCCAGCAGCACCGTGTAGGGCACCCGCAGCCGGGCCGCCAGTGGCGGGAGCAGGCTGACCAGCGCCAGAAGGCCGGATACCGCGAGGACATAGATGACGATGACGTGCATGGGGCTGCCTTGCCCTTTGGGGGGCCTTGGGGAGTCGCGGCGCACGGTATCGCCCGATTGGGGCGGGAGCAAGGTCAGGATAAGGGACAAAGCTGTTCCGTACGTGTGACCGGACGTACGGTCCAGCCACACCCGTACGGATGGGAACGTACAGGGCTTGCACCCCGTCAGGCCACCGCCCCCGTCAGGCCACCGACAGCGTCACCGTCATGCGGAAGCCGCCGGTGGAGCGGTTTTCGGCGCGGACCTTGCCGCCGAAGGCCTCGATGTTCCGCCGCACGATCCACAAGCCGATGCCGAAATGGGTCGCCTCGGCCTGGTTCTGGGCCGCAGCGTCCTCCGGCATGCCCCGTCCCGGCTCGCGCTGGGAGAAGTAGCGTTCGAAGATGCGCGGCAGGTTCGCGGGATCGACGCCCGGCCCCTCGTCCTCGACCACCAGCTCCGCCCAGGCGCCGTTGCGCGACAGGCGCACGCTGACGGTGCCGTCCGGTGGGGAGAAGCTGACGGCGTTCTCCACCAGATTCTCGATGACGGTCTCCAGGATGTCCTCGCTGGCCCGCACGACCACCCCGGACTCGATCCGCGAGCGCATGTGGAGCTGCCGTTCGGCGAGCAGGCTGGTGTAACCGCCGGCCATACGCTCCACCAGATCGGACAGGTCCACCCGGCGGCGCGGCGGGACCAGCAGATCGGCGGCGGCCTCGTCCATACGCCGCCCGAAGGAGACCAGCCCGTCGAGCTTGTCGACCGACTTCTCGATCATGGTCAGGGCGCGCTGGCTGCGGTTGTCCTCGGCGGACAGCGAGCGGCGCAGCGGCTCCACCGACTGGCGGATGACCGCGATGGGCGTCTTGTAGGCGTGGGCGTTGTCCTCCGCCGCGCGGCGCAGCGACCGCGCGCTTTCGCGCAGGGTATCGACCAGCCGGTCGAAATCCTCGGCCACCCCGGACAATTCCGGCACGGTGTTGCGGTTGGTGAAGGACCCCTGCCCGCTCTCGCCGATGCCGCCCGACACGATGTCGCGCGCCAGGTCGCCGAAGCGGTGCAGGTTGCGCCAAACCCCCAACAGCACCGCCATCACCAGCGCCGCCATGACGATGTAGATCATCGCCGCGGCCTGGACGACCGGCGTGCTCCAGTAGGGGCGTCCCAGGGAGGATTCCAGATAGCCGCCGGCGGTGTGGCTGGTCACCAGCGCCCAGCAGCCGAAGGCCGTGTTGATCGGCGTGACCGAGGTCAGAATCTCGTAGCCGCCGGAGGCGCGTGGCAGGCGCAGCGCCAACGGTTCGTTTCCGGCGCAGGAAGCGCCCAGCCGGTCCAGCACCCCCTGTTCGAGGAGCTGGTGCCGCTCGGCGTCCAGATCGTCGGTGGGCACCGACGGGGCGGCGGCGACGTAATAGAAGCCGTCGCTGCCCATCAGGTTGTTGCCGGCCAGGGCGCGCGGCCGGACCAGCAGCTTCAGCCGCGTGTTCCCGTCGGCGAAGCGGCGCAGGATGGGGCCGAGCTGCGGCAGGGCCGCGCGGTTGGCGCGGGACAGGTCCGGCTCCAGCGCGCGGGCGATCAGCTCGCCCTGCCGTTGCGCGCTTTGCAGCAGCAGGGTCTGCGTCGTGGTGTCGGCCCGCTGGAACTGATCGTAGATCAGCACCGGCACCGCCAGAAAGACGATGGTCAGCAGCGCCAGCCGGCTGGCCAGCGAGTGCCACAGCCACCGCAACCGGCCGCCGGGGAAACCCGCCATGGAGAAGCCTCCCTTGGTGAGTTCCGCCCTGTCCCGCGCGCCGTCCGGCCCGTGGGCCTCAATCGGCAGCAGCGCCATCGACCATCACATCCGCGTCGTCATCCCGCGTGCGGCCCGTGCCGCCGGTGCCGTTGCCCCAGCGGTAGCCGAAGCCCGGATAGTTCTCGATGCAATCGAACTCGGCGTCCACCACGCGGAACTTCTGGCGGATGCGCTTGATGAAGGCGCGGACGTTGGCGCGGTAGCCCGACGGGCCGTAGCCGGCCAGGAAGCCCTTGCCATGCACAAGGTCGTAGATCTCGCGGTAGGACACGTCCTCTTCCGGGCGGGTCGCCATCAGCTTGACGATGTTGAACTCGGTCAGCGTCAGGTCGATGCGCTTGCCGTTCCACAGGGCGCGGCTGTTGTCCAGGCGCAGGTCGAGGTTGCCCAGCGCGTAGACGGATTCCTTCGGCCCCTCGGCCTCCTCGGGCGTGCCCTTGGAGCCATCCACGATGAGGCGCATGCGCTTCAACAGGATGGACAGGCTACGCGACTTCTCCACGAAGTCGAGTGCGCCGCCGGCCAGGGCGGCCTCTTCGTAAATCTGATCCGACAGCACGGTGAGGAAGATCACCGGCAGGTCGATGCCGCGGGAGCGCATCTGGCGGAGGACGTCGATGCCGTCCATCTTCGGCATGCGCCAGTCCAGCAGGACGATGTCCACCGAACCGCCCTCGGCGAAGAAGTCGAGCGCGGGTTCGCCACGGTCGAACGTGATGACCTCATACCCCTCGTCGGCGAGGTTGAGGCTGAGGGATTCGCGGAACAGGTCGTCGTCGTCGACCAGCGCCACGCGGGCGACGGCGGCCTCAGTCATTGCGGACATCCCAGCCTTGGGCAAGGAGTTGAGCGAAGCATCGTTTATCGACATCTGGGACATTTTCGCTGCTCTTCATATCGTAGGAAAGGGCACGGAAGTCCTGGGAGGACGTCATGTCCATGAAGAAGAAGACTTTGAGCGAGCAATCGCCCTTAGCGTAATGCCACACCTTTGCAGGTGGCGCCTCTTCCGTTGCGGCAGGGGTGCCCAGGAGACGCCGGGTCTGGACTTGGTCCAGGCCGACGAGCGTTTCGGGGGACAGGGTGGCGGGCGGGCTGGCGCCGCCGAACGGTACGGGGGGCAGCCCCGCCACCTCTGTCCCAGCCATGGCGATGACCTCGGCGGCGGGACCGGTCCCCGAACCGCTCACCGCCGGCGTGGCCGCCTGATCCTTCCCCGCGGTCTTGACGCGCGGAGGAGCAGGCTTCGTCTTCGGCACCGGAACGGCCATGGCGGTCGGTCCGGCGGTCTGCGTTTCGGGAGGAACCGTGGTGCCGGGGCACCCGGCCAGCAGAAGAACCGCCAGCACAAGGCCCGCCTTCCGCCGCCGGCACCCCACTCCGGCTTTGGTTCCAGCCACTTCGCATATGGTACCCGTCATCGTCATCGTCGGGCCTTTCAAGCAACGTGGTTGAATTCGCGGGCGGTGTTGCTGGCCCCATGCCTGCACTTGCCGCCTCCGTGAGATCAAGGTCAGTCCAGTCTGGTTAATGTGGCGTTAAACCCCTGTTTGATACCCCCTTTTTGCGCACATTTGCGGCCAATTTTTGTTCCTACTCCTATCGATAGGTCGGATTTCGAACTAATTTGCCTATTTGTGGGCTAGGTGGCTGGGCGTCGATCGCCTCAAATACCCATACTTCCCTTTGGCTTATCCTGTGACGGGAAAAGCGCGGGGAGGCCTTGCGCACGGCGCGTGGCACCATGCGCCCATGGGCGCGAAAACCGGCGGTTGGGAAGGGAGAAGGAAAGGGCGAAAAAGAGCCCCAAAAACAATCGGCGGCGGAGCCACCCGGGTATGGCCCCACCGCCGGTCAGCCGGACGGGCAACAATATCGGTAAGATGAGAACGCCGCGATGGCGTCTCACAGGATGTTGCCGCTTGAACTCCAGCCTTCTATCCGACCGTCGTTACCGCCGGTCGGCACTGTGCGTACAATGCTTTTCGAGCATCAACCTTCACGCCGACCATCCTGCGCCGGACCGAGGCCGTCGTCAAGACCGCGTGGACTGCGAAATGGGCTGGATTACCCAGATGGCGATACTGCCGAAGGTGATCGCCCAACGCGCACGAAGGGGGTGCCCTGAGCTTTCGGTGCACCGATGCTCTTACGCGAGCAGATTGACCGAACCAGACAGGGCGGGCATCCCCAGATCCGTCCCACCGAGCGCCGCGAGGCTGTCCGCCGAAGGCATGATTGCGGCCTCTCCAGCGGCACCGTCCGGCTCGCCGGAATCGCCGTCCGTGCCGTCCGGGTTGGTCATGGCTTCTACAAAATCCTTCAGTGTCGTGCCGGACCCGAAGGCCGCTTGACGCAGTTCGTTGACGTTGTCCTGCGCCTCCTCCACGACCTTGTCGTAATCCTTGAAGGACTCCCGCCGCGCCTTGCGCCGCTCTTCGGCCTGATCCAACTCGTTGGCGGCCTTTGCTTCGGCGATGATCGACTTCGCCTCGGCGAGGACGGACTCCACCCGACGCCCGAATTCGTCGGCCTCACGGTAGCGCGACATCTTCAGATCGTTGTCGGCCATCATCCGCTGGATGTAGTTGCGGATCCGCTCGCCCGACGGGGCGTTGGGGGTGGCGTTCAGGCTGGGCGCCACGTCCTTCATCAGCTGCTCGAGGTCGGTCCCCTGCCCGTCCTCGGCATCCTCGTCGGTTTTCCCTTCGGCCCGGTCCTTTTCCTTTTCCTTTTCTTCTTCCGTTTTCTCGGCCGCCGTTTTCTCGGCCGCCGTCTTCTCGGTGCCCGCCGTTCCAGTGGAGGATTTGCCGTCCGATGGCGGCTTGCCATCCGGAGCAACGCCCTGGGCCGTGGCCTGCCCGGCCAGACCGGCGGCTTCCGCGGCGACGGTCTCGGCGGCACGCGCCTCTCCGTCTTCCGCCGCCTCTTCGCCGGCCGCCATATCCTCAGCCGTGCTTGTGCCGTCGGCGGCCGCAGCGTCCGTCGGCAGCGCCGGGGCTGGCGGCGTGTCCTGCGGCGCCCCTTCGGTCAAGGCGCCTTCAGCCGTCGCGCCGTCGCCGCGGATGGTCACCGAGACATCGACGGCGATTTCCGTCTGAACCATGGTGATGGAGGTGCGGGTGGTCGTCCGCTCGATGGTGATGCCACCGATGGACGGCGCCCCCGCCCCGCCGGGAAGTCCCATCTCCGCAGCGGCGGCCACGCCGGCGCCATACTCCTTCGCCGCCCGTCCGGCCTGCTTGGCAAGGATCGCAGCCTCCCGCGCCAGCTGCACCAGCTTTTCCCGGTCGCCCCGGCTGTGGCGCATCATCATCTTCAGTTCTTCGATCTTGCGCTCGACCTCTTCCAGCCGTTGCGCGGCGACGGCCTTCGGCCCGCCGACGCGCTTGGCTTCCTCCAGCGCGTTGACCACGGCGGTGAAATTCTTCTGCTGCTCCGGAGTCATGGTGAAGGGCAGCTTTGCTTGGTCGGCCTTCTCGGTCAGGACCTGCTTGGAGTCCTTTCCCTCCATGGCCTCCAGCGCGCGCTCCCAGTCCTTTTTGGCCTTCTGGAGCTGGAAAAGGCTGTTCTGGCCGTTGCTCAGAGCGGAAAAAATGCCGTTCACGGCCGCCTCCTCCGGTTCATTGGAACCTTCGCGAATTCGCGGGGAAGTTTAGCACACTTTCGCAGGCCGTCCAATTCCGACAGCGCCAATGGAATCGGCGCCGGCAACCCCGCGTTGCCGCGCAGGAACGCAATACACACCCCGGAACTCCGATGCCCATGAGTGTGTTTGATTCCCGACATCGGACGCCGCAAAGCGCGGCGAATTGCCGCAGGCTGCGGACCGGAACACATCCGCAGCCGACCCCGAGGAGGAAAACAGATGGCAGACCGCGATACGTTGGGCACCGGCGAACCGAACCGCAAGACGCCGGACCCGATGGCGAACAGTGGATTCGGCAACGATCGTTCGCAGAACCGGAGTCCCTCGGACGACGTGAACCGGATGGCCGGCGAAGCAGCCGATGCCGGCCGCGACACCATCGGCGCCGCACAGGGTCGCATCCGCTCGCTTCTGGAGACGCAGACGGACCGCGCCGCCGACCAGTTGGGCAGCGTCGCCAACGCGCTGCACAAGGCTGCGGAACAGCTGAACGAGGAGAACAACGGAACCGCCGCCCATTACGCCGGACAGGCCGCCGACCGGGTGGAGCGGGTTGCCGACATGCTGCGCAACTCAACCGTGGACGACATGGTCGGCCAGGTGGAGCGTTTCGCGCGGCGTCAGCCGGAGGTCTTCGTCGGTGCCGCCTTCGCCGTCGGCTTCCTGTTCGCCCGCTTCGTCAAAAGCTCCGGAGAACGGCGATTTCGCGGCGCGTCGTCGTCGCACCTGACCGGTGGCTACGCCCGGCACGACCGTGGATACGGCGGTCGTGACCAGGACCATCACGACTACCGTGACTTCGGGCTGCGCGGCGCCGACCGCGCTGGACAGGAGGCTCTGCGCACCGACCATGACCTCGCCGGCCATCGCCGCGCCGGTCCCGGCGGCATCGGCGGCTCGGCCTCTGCGGAAGGCCCCGGCGCGGCGCGGCCGAGGTCCGGCCTGTCGTCCGGCTTCGCCTCCTCCGGCATGGCGTCGACCGGCATGACGTCGGCGACAGCCATAAACTCGGCCGGCGGCGGGATCGGCCGCAACCAGGAGAGTCCGCGTCCGCTGAACACCGCCACCGCGGCGACCACCGCCGCCCGCACCCGCGACGCCGCCGAAATGGTCGCCGGCTCCGCGCCCGGCACCACATCCAATGTCACTCAGGGCAGCACCAGCGAGTCCAAGCCGGTGTCCGGCAATAACCCGATCCAGGGGATCAAACCATGAGCGCTGCGGAGGACCGTTCCTACGATCCGCGGCAAGACCGACCCATCGCCGGCCTGTTCGCCGATCTGGCGCGGGAGACCACCAACCTCGCCCGCACCGAGATCGAGTTGGCCAAGGCCGAGCTGACCGAGAAGGCCGGACAGGCGGCGGGCGGCGCAGCCTATGTCGTCGCCGGCGGCCTGATCGCCTTCGCCGGCGTCCTGGTCCTGCTGGCCGCGGCGGTGCTGGCTCTGTCGAAGGTGGTCGAGCCCTGGCTGGCCGCCGTCATTGTCGGGGTCGTCGTGCTGGTCATCGGCGGCGTGCTGGCGATGATCGGCAAGAAGCGGCTCAGTCCGGAGAATCTCCAGCCGCAACGCACCATTGAGACGCTGCGTGACGACAAACGCTGGGCCCGCTCCCAGCTCGCCCGATGAGCGGCCCATGAGCGACGGACCGAAGAACGGCGGTGAGAAGGGGCGCGGAACGCCCCGCGACTACGACGCGATGCAACGGGAGATCCGCGAACGCCAGGCCCGGATCGGCGACACGATCCAGGTCCTGAAGCGAAAGACCGCGCGGCTCGCTCCCCGTCACCTGATGGAGCAGACCATGAACCGGATGCACACCACCACCGGCGGCTACGGCGAACGCGCCCAGGACCGCTATTACGAGCCGATCCGCAACCAGTCCCACCAACGGTCCCATTCGGTCGGCGAGACCATGCGCAGCAACCCGATCCCGCTCGCCATGATCGGCATCGGGCTGGGCTGGCTGGCCCTCACCGCCTCCGGCTACGACCGGCGCATCGCACGCAGCGGAGCGATGCACAACGTCCGCGACCGCGCCGGAAGCGCCGCGCAATACGCTCGCGACACCTTCTACAGCGCCGGCGGCAGCGTGCGCGATGCGGCCAGCCACGCCTACGAGCGGGCCAGCGACGCGGCAAGCCATGTCTACGAACGGGCGAGCGGCGTCGTGGACGAGGCAGGCGACCGTGTGCGCGGCCTGACCGATCAGGCCCGTGACCGGGCGCAAGACATGCGCCGGGACATGAGCAGCCGCGTGGACAGTCACATCGGCAATCATGGCAACCATGGCGGCGCCAGCCATTTCCGGGCTTCGGAACGGCTGCACAGCGCGACCGGACGTTTCTGGGAGATGGTGGACGACCATCCGGTGGTGGCCGGCATGATGGGCGTCGCGCTCGGCGCCGCGCTCGGCGCCAGCATCCCGTCCTCCCGCTATGAGGACCGCTGGGTCGGGGACTACGCCGACGAGGCGACGAGCCGCGCCAAGGAGATGGCCCTCGACGCCATGGACCGCGGCACCCGCGCCGCCCGCGCGGCGGTCGAAGCCGCCAAGGAAGAGGTCGGCGACGCGGTGAGCGCGGCCAGCGACGCGGCCCGGGAGGAGGCGCGCAAGCCGGGCTGATCCGGTTTCGCTCATGGCTCCCCCGTCGGCTCCCTTCGGGTTCCACGCTGACTGCACCGGCCCCGCGGCCTCCACCGCGGGGCCGGTCTTTCTTTGTCCGACCGCAGTGCATGGGCTTCCCGTGGGTGGAGAGCATCCGCGACAGTTCGCCGCAGCGTGCGCCGGGCGCAGGCCTGCCATCCTTATACCCGAGTGTTTTTCCCGGTTATCCCGCTCCGGTTCCGCTTGACAAAGGTCCTATGATGGCCACTTAATCAGGACCAATTTAGTCCTGTATCGGGGTGGTCATGATCCGGCTGAGCAAGCTGACCGACTACGCCATCGTCGTGATGAGCGAAATGGCGCGCCATGTGGGCACGGTTCACACCGTCTCCCATCTGGCGGAGCGCACGGGCGTGCCCTCCCCCACGGTCGCCAAGCTCATGAAGACGCTGACCCCGGCGGGCCTTACGACCTCGCACCGCGGCGCCGCCGGTGGTTATGCGCTCAGCCGCACCGCTGACGCAATCTCTATCGCCGAGATCATCACGGCGCTCGACGGCCCGATCGCGCTCACCGCCTGCGTGGAGGGCGGCGACAGCCAGTGCGGCGTGCAGCGCCTGTGCCCGATGCGCGGCGGCTGGGAAAAGGTCAACAGCGCCATCCGCGGCGCGCTCGAACAGGTGACCCTGGCCGACATGATGGGACCGCCCGCCTGGGCGGAGGGTCCACCCGGCCCGCTCGACAGCATTGGAGCCGGCCCCAGCCCGGCACGGCGCGCCGCCGTCTGACGTTTCGGCGCCTTCATCGGACAACGCTTTCAGGGAACGAGAGACAAGCATGGCCGCCACGACCGAAACCGTCGAACAGGTCCGCGCCGTCACGGAGCAGAAGTACAAGTACGGCTTCACGACGGACATCGAATCGGATGTCGCGCCCAAGGGCCTGAACGAGGACATCGTCCGCTTCATCTCCGCCAAGAAAGAGGAGCCGGAATGGCTTCTCGAATGGCGCCTGAAGGCGTTCCGCGTCTGGCAGGAGATGGAGGAGCCGCGCCACTGGGCGAAGCTGTCCTTCCCGCCGATCGACTATCAGGACGCGCACTACTACGCCGCGCCCAAGATGAAGGACCGCCCGAAGTCGCTGGACGAGGTCGATCCCGAACTGCTGAAGACCTACGAGAAGCTGGGCATCCCGCTGCGCGAGCAGGAGATCCTGGCCGGCGTCGAGGGGGCCGAGGGCAAGAGCCCGGCCATCGCCGTGGACGCCGTGTTCGACAGCGTGTCGGTCGCCACCACCTTCAAGGCCAAGCTGGAGGAGATGGGCATCATCTTCTGCGCGATCTCCGAGGCCGTGCACAAGTGTCCGGAGCTGGTCCAGAAGTACCTCGGCTCGGTCGTGCCCTACACCGACAACTTCTACGCGACGCTGAACTGCGCGGTCTTCACCGACGGCAGCTTCGTCTACATCCCGAAGGGCGTGCGCTGCCCGATGGAGCTGTCCACCTACTTCCGCATCAACCAGGCCAACACCGGCCAGTTCGAGCGGACGCTGATCATCGCCGACGAGGGCAGCTACGTCAGCTATCTGGAAGGCTGCACAGCGCCCCAGCGCGACGAGAACCAGCTTCACGCCGCGGTGGTCGAGCTGGTCGCGCTGGATGACGCGCAGATCAAGTACTCGACGGTCCAGAACTGGTATCCGGGCAACGCGGAGGGCGTCGGCGGCATCTACAACTTCGTGACGAAGCGCGGCGCCTGCCGCGGCCGCAACTCCAAGATCTCCTGGACCCAGGTGGAAACCGGTTCCGCCATCACCTGGAAGTACCCGAGCTGCATCCTGCAGGGCGACAATTCGGTGGGCGAGTTCTATTCGGTCGCCATCACCAACAACTTCCAGCAGGCCGACACCGGCACCAAGATGATCCACATCGGCAAGAACACCCGCTCGACCATCGTGTCGAAGGGCATCTCCGCCGGGCGGGCGCAGCAGACCTACCGCGGGCTGGTCAAGATCCTGCCGAAGGCGGAGGGTGCGCGCAACCACACCCAGTGCGACAGCCTGCTGATCGGCGACCAGTGCGGCGCCCACACGGTGCCCTACATCGAGAACCGCAACCGCACCGCCCGCGTCGAGCACGAGGCGACGACCGCCAAGATCAGCGAGGACCAGCTCTTCTACTGCCGCCAGCGCGGCCTGTCGGAAGAGGACGCCGTGTCGCTGATCGTCAACGGCTTCTGCAAGGAAGTGCTGAAGGAGCTGCCCATGGAGTTCGCCGTGGAAGCCCAGAAGCTCGTCGGCATCAGCCTCGAAGGCAGCGTCGGTTGATCGCCCACCGCATCGCGAAGGAAGAAGAAACGATGATCGAGATCAAGAACCTGCACGCCACGGTGGACGGCAAGGAAATCCTCAAGGGCATCGACCTGACGATCAACCCGGGCGAGGTGCACGCCATCATGGGGCCGAACGGCTCGGGCAAGAGCACGCTCAGCTACGTGCTGGCCGGCCGCGACGGTTATGAGATCACCGAGGGCTCGGTGAGCTTCTTCGGCAAGGACCTTCTGGAGATGGAGCCGGAGGAGCGCGCCGCCGCCGGCCTGTTCCTGGCCTTCCAGTACCCGGTCGAGATCCCCGGCGTCGCCAACACCACCTTCCTGAAGTCTGCCCTGAACGCCATCCGCAAGCAGCGCGGCGAGCCGGAACTGGACGCCATGCAGTTCCTGAAGCTGGTGCGCGAGAAGACCAAGGCGCTGAGCATGACCGACGAGATGCTGAAGCGCGCGGTCAACGTCGGCTTCTCCGGCGGCGAGAAGAAGCGGAACGAGACGCTCCAGATGGCCGTCCTCCAGCCGAAGTTCGCCATCCTCGACGAGACGGACAGCGGCCTGGACATCGACGCGCTGAAGATCGTGGCCGAGGGCGTGAACGCGCTCCGCTCGCCGGAGCGGTCGATGCTGGTCATCACCCACTACCAGCGCCTGCTCGACTACATCGTTCCGGACCATGTCCATGTGCTGGCCTTCGGCAAGATCCAGCGCTCCGGCGGCAAGGAGCTGGCGCTGGAGCTGGAGAAGAACGGCTACGCCGAGTTCGGCGTGAACGAGGCGGCCTGACCATGGCGACGACAACCCTCACGAAGGCACCGCGGGGCTACGACCCGGCGGCGGCCAAGCCCTTCCTGGAGCAGTTCGACCGGGTCAAGGACGGCCTGCCCGGCGCCGGCCTGCCCTGGCTGAACGAGCTGCGCAGCCAGGGTCATGACCGCTTCGCCGCGCTCGGCCTGCCGACCGTCAAGAACGAGTCCTGGCGCTACACCAACCTGCGCGCGCTCGACAAGCTGGCCTTCCAGCCGGCGGTCGAAACCGGCGACACCGTCCGCTTCGACGTGCTGCCGACCGTGCGCACGGACGGCACGACCGGCCCACGGCTGGTCTTCGTCGACGGGCGCTTCCGGGCGGAGCTGTCCTCCACCGCTGGCCTGCCGGCGGGTGTGGAACTGCTGAACCTCGCCGACGCCTTGGCGCGCAAGCCCGATCTGGTGGCCGAGCATCTGGGCCGCATCGCCGCCCCCGACGATCAGCCTCTGGTCGCGCTGAACACCGCCTTCCTGGCGGACGGCCCGGTCCTGCATGTGCCGCGCGGCGTCGCGGTGGACGAGACCATCGAGCTGGTCTTCGTGTCGGTCGGTTCCGAGGCGCAGCCCACCGCCTTCCACCCGCGCGGTCTGATCGTCGCGGAGGCGGACTCCCGCGCCGTGATCGTCGAGCATCACGTGGGCCTGGGTTCCTGCACCACCCTGTCGAACGGCGTGACCGAGGTCTTCGTCGGCGAGGGCGCGTCGGTCCACCACTACAAGGTCCAGCGCGAGCACGCGGAGTCCTTCCACCTGTCGCACACCGCGGCGAAGGTGGCCGGCAAGGGCGTGTACGACAACTTCATCCTGACCATCGGCGCCAAGCTGTCGCGCAACGAGGTGAACAGCGTCCTGGATGGCGAGGAAGGCGACACGCATGTCAGCGGCGCCTACATGGTGCGCGGCGGCCAGCATGTCGACACCACGACCTTCATCGACCACGCCAAGCCCTGCTGCACCAGCCGCGAGGTCTACAAGGGCGTGATCGACGACCAGGCCCGCGCCGTCTTCCAGGGCAAGATCATCGTGCGCCCCAACGCCCAGAAGACCGACGGCTACCAGCAGAACCGCGCGCTCCTGCTCTCCGACACCGCGGAGATCGACGCCAAGCCGGAGCTGGAGATCTACGCCGACGACGTGAAGTGCAGCCACGGCGCCACGGTGGGCGAACTGGACGACGACCAGCTCTTCTACCTGCGCGCCCGCGGCATCGACAAGGATACGGCGCGCGGCCTGCTGATCGGCGCCTTCCTGTCCGAGGCGCTGGAGGAGATCGCCGAGGAGAGCGTCCGCGACGCCTTCCAGAGCTACGTCGCCAACTGGCAGAACGCGCGCTGAGGAGGGACCCGGAGATGGACACCCAGATCACCCTCCCCACCTTCGATGTCGAGCGCGTGCGCGCCGACTTCCCCATCCTGTCGCGCAGCGTGCACGAGCGGAAGGGCAAGCCCGGCAAGCCGCTCGTCTATCTCGACAGCGCCGCCTCCGCGCAGAAGCCGCGGCAGGTCATCGACGCGATGACCCGCTTCCTGGAGGAGGATTATTCCAACATCCACCGGGGCGTCCATTTCCTGTCGCAGACCGCGACCGACCAGTTCGAGGAGGCCCGCCGCAAGGTCGCCCGCTTCCTGAACGCCCCGTCGGAGCGCAACATCGTCTTCACCCGCAGCGCGACCGAGGCGTTCAACCTCGTCGCCCACAGCTATGGCCGGACCTTCCTGTCGGAAGGCGACGAGATCATCGTCTCGGTCATGGAGCACCACGCCAACATCGTGCCGTGGCAGCTCCTCCAGATGGACAAGGGAATCCGCATCAAGGTCGTCCCGGTGGACGAGCACGGCGTGCTGGACCTGAACGCCTTCGAGGACCTGCTGTCCGACCGCACGAAGCTGGTGGCGATGACCCACTGCTCCAACGTGCTGGGCACGGTGACGCCGGCCAAGATCATCGCCCGCATGGCGCATGAGCGCGGCGTGCCGGTGCTGTTCGACGGCAGCCAGGCCGCCGTGCACGGCGTGGTGGATGTCCAGGACATCGATGCCGACCTCTACATCATGACCGGCCACAAGCTCTACGGCCCGACCGGGACCGGCGTGCTGTACGGCAAGTACGACCTGCTGAAGAAGATGCCCCCCTACCAGGGCGGCGGCGACATGATCGAGAGCGTCAGCTTCGAAGGCACCACCTTCAAGGCCCCGCCGGCCCGCTTCGAGGCCGGCACCCCGGCGATCACCGAGGTCATCGGGCTGGGTGTGGCGCTGGACTACATGGAAAAGCTGGGCCGCAAGGCCATCGCGGCGCATGAGCACGACCTGCTCCAGTACGCCACGCAGCAGCTTTCCCAGGTCGACGGCCTGCGCGTCTACGGCACCGCGCCGGGCAAGGGCCCGATCATCTCCTTCACGCTGGAGGGCGTGCACCCGCACGACCTCGGCACCATCGTGGACCAGTACGGCGTCGCCGTGCGGGTCGGCCGCCACTGCGCGGAGCCGTTGATGGAGCGTTTCGGCGTCGGCGCCACGGCGCGGGCCAGCTTCGCCCTTTACAACACGCGGGCGGAAGCCGACGCTCTGGTCGAATCGGTGATCGCGGTGAAGGAGTTCTTCGGAGCATGATGGACGAACTGCGCGAGCTGTACCAGGAAGTGATTCTGGACCACGGCAAGAACCCCCGGAATTTCCGGCATCCCGACGATGCCAACCGGGAGGCCAAGGGCGAGAACCCCATGTGCGGTGATCGCTTCATGGTCTACCTGAAGCTGAAGGATGGGGTGGTGGAGGATGTGGCCTTCCAGGGCCGCGGCTGCGCCATCTCCACCGCCAGCGCGTCCATGATGACCGAGGTGGTCAAGGGCAAGACCGAGGCGGAAGCCAAGGCTCTGTTCGAGACCTTCCACGACCTGTGCACCAAGGACGACCACGACCACGGCGACCACGGTCCGGTGGACGAGGACGCCATGGAACGGCTGATGGTGCTGTCCGGCGTCCGTCAGTTCCCGGTGCGCGTGAAATGCGCCACCCTCGCCTGGCACGCGATGAACGCGGCCATCGAAGGCGAGGACAAGGCGAGCAGCGAGTAAGTTGCAGGAAACGGTGAAACGCGATGCCCGATGACGCGATCTCCAAGGAAGCCGACGCCGCGGAGGCCAAGCCGATGAACCAGACCGAAGCGGACATGGCTGCGGCCACGGCCGCCTACGACCCGCGCGCCGCGCTGAGCGAGGCGGTGATCTCGGCGCTGAAGAGCTGCTACGACCCGGAAATCCCCGTGGACATCTGGGAACTGGGCCTGATCTACCGCGTCGACATCGGCCCGAACAACGAGGTCGAGATCGACATGACCCTGACCAGCCCCATGTGCCCAGTGGCCGGCGAACTGCCGATGCAGGTGCAGCAGGCGGTTGCGTCCGTCGAGGACGTCACCACATGCAAGGTTGAGCTGGTTTGGGAACCACCCTGGCGCCAGGACATGATGTCCGAGGTCGCGCGGGTCCAACTGGATATGTTCTAAGGAGGCGAAGATCCCCCATGGCTACGGCTTCTACGGCTTCTCTTCCCAAGGCCCTTTCCATCACCGACGCCGCCGCCGAGCGTGTGCGGCTGTTGATGGCGAAGGCGACCGACGATTACATCGGCCTGCGCATCGGCGTGAAGGCCAAGGGCTGCTCCGGCCTCAGCTATGACGTGCAGTACGCCAAGGAAAAGATGAAGTTCGACGAGGTGGTGGAGGACAAGGGGGTCACCGTCCTGATCGACCCCGCCGCCGTCATGTTCCTGATCGGCAGCGAGATGGACTACGTTGACGACAAGTTCCAGACCGGCTTCGTCTTCAAGAACCCGAACGAGAAGGGCCGCTGCGGCTGCGGCGAGAGCTTCCACGTTTGACGGGCACCCGCCTCTCCCGTTTCCGACGGGAGAGGCGTTGAACGCTGGGCATCCGGAACGGGATGCGTCGGTTAGGCTTTGTCGATGATGCGCATCGACGCGATGATGCGGTCCACCTCCGGAGCGTATTTCGGACGGTAGTGCAACCGTGCCCCTTGATGGGCGACCATGTACAGCCTGCCGTTCTTCTGAACCAGGACCGCTACACCATCACGATCCAGCTCATCCTCTCCTGAGAAGGAGAAATCGAGGCGAATCCCCTCACCTCCGGCGACCGTCTGCGGCTTCAGCGAGCGGACTGTGAAGACCTTTGCCTTGAAGGTCTTGGTGAAGGCCGATTCGAACAGGCTGCTCAGGTCTTCGGTCGGCATCCCCGCCCGGTAGGCCGGCGGCTTTTCATTGCTTCCGGTGATGTTGAACAGGGGCTTTCCATCCTCGATCCCTGCGGCGAGGATCAGCAGGTCCAACTGTTCGCCATCGACCGTCCAGAAATCCAGGTTTCCCGTATCCGCCGATCCCAAGGCCGTGATCCGGTTCCACTCGATGCCCGGTTCGACGGTCATGCCGCTGCGGACGGTCACCTTTTCCGTCGATGGGACAAGCACGTAGTGCACGCAGCCGGACAGCGCCACCAAGGCGCACAGCACGGCCATGGTGTGGGCCAGGGTGCGGATTGCAAACTGCGGCATAGGATCAACTCTCCAGGGCGATGTAGCTTTGAATGAGGTCGCGGTCCGTCGCCCTCGGTGCGAGCGACAAGTAACGCTGGAAGGCTTCCGCCGACGGTCCCCGTTCCCCCTGCTGGCGCAGGACGAGGCCGAAACCGCGCCAGGCTTCGGGCGGGGCGTCCGGGGCGGCAAGAGACCGTTCGTACCAGCCCCGCGCACGGCCCAAGTCCCCGTTCTCGGCGCGGAGACGGTGGACCTCGCCGTAGAAATGCATGATGTCCGCATCGGGCGGAATGTCGGAACAGAGCTGATCGAGCAGAACCAGCGTCCGCGCAAACTGACGCATCCGCAATTCATCCTCGAACAACGTCCGGCGCAGGCCCCGCAAGGTTTTGCGGTAAGGTTCGGCCCCCTCGGTCTGCCCCGGCTGAGCCAAGCCGGACGCCTTCGCCTTCAGGATCGCCTGCCGCTCCTCCGGCTCCGGATGCGACGCGAAGAAGACGTTGCGCTCGGCCTCCTCCGCCATCGCCTTCTTCTCGGCGACCAGCTGTTCCCAGACGCGGGCGGCTTCTCCCGGCGCGTAACCGGCCTTCGCCATGAGCTGGATGCCGATGTCGTCGGCCTCCCGCTCCTGGTCGCGGGAGTAGGAGAATATGCTGGCGAGCAAAGCCATCTGGGTCAGGCTTCCCACCGCGGGGATGCCGGCCAGGGCCAGACCGAGGCTCAGGAATGCCCCGAAATCCGCCTTGGCCCGCGCGTCGCGCCATTTCTGCAACGAATGCTTCCGCAGGTAATGCCCGATTTCGTGACCCAGAATGGCGGCCAGCTGCGCCTCGTTGCGGGTGCGCAGAAGAAGGCCGGAATAGACCTGCATCATCCCGTTCGGCGCCATCGATGCGTTGAACACCGGCGTGCGCACGACATAGACCCGGATGTCGGCGCAATGGTCCGCGGTCATGCGGCACACGATGTCGCGCAGATAGGCGTTCACGGCCTCGTCGCGCACCAGGGCGCGGGACCGCTTCAGCTCGCTCTCCGTCCGGTCCATCACCTGCCAGAGGCCACCCTCGTCCGTCGCTGCGGACGGCCGGTAACCGGGTGCGGTGTTGCCATCCCCCGTCCCGGTGGTCGTGCAACCGGTCACCGCCAAGGCCGAACAGCAGCCGCAACCGGCAAGAAAACTCCGGCGGTGCATTGTATGGCGATGCATGGCGGTCACTTCGGGAAGTCCGCCAGCAGCACCTTGGCGGTTTCGCGCGCCGGTTCCACCGTGCGCAGGTCGCCGGCGCCCCGCATCAGCCGGTTGAACCAGACGATGTCCCCGGTTTCGAGATCCACCAGCGACGCGAAGCCGACCTGTGTGCCCCCCTGCACACCGACGCCCAGCACCGCCGCCGCGACCATCAAGGCGACCCGTCCGCCGCTCGCGTAACTGTCGCGCACCCAGACGAACAGCGCATAATCGGCACCGGTCGCCTCTTTCAGAGTCCTCGCGGTGGTTCCCAGGGTCCAGTCGAACTTGCCGCGCTTGGTCGGCAGTTTCTTGATGTCGAAAAAGTGGTGGATCATGGCCGACGTGCCGACCTTCTCATGCAGCCGTTGCAACTGATGCAGAGTGTCCACGACCTCAGGATTGGCCTTGCTGTCGTCGAAAGCGGCGATGCTCAGCCCCAAATCGGCCTGTTGCTCATCGAAAGCCACGGCCAGATGACGGCGCGCCGCCTCGGTCCATTCAGCTTTCGGTTCTTTCATTCCGGCGGCCGACAGCTCGCTGAGCTCAACATCCAGAGGCATCAGCACAATCCGAGTGCTGTTGCCTGGGCGCTTGATCGTCTCGACATGCTTTACGCTGGATTGGCAGGCGGACAGCAGAACCACCGACAGAAGAACAGCGAGAACTCTACCGAACACGGAAAGCGCGGGAAACGATCGACCGTACACGCCAAAGCTCCATCATACTGGGATAACCATACCATTCGGGATAACCCTTTCAGTTCTATGTATCATTAAGGGCAAAATCAACAGATACCGCCACCTGCAGTCACTGCCTGCATGTCGGGATGGGTAGGGCACGATGGATGCGCCTTGCCCCTGTCCAACAGCGTCCCGCGTCCCCACTCTCCATGCTAGAGTCCGTCCCCGCGACGCCGACACGGCCAAAACAAGGTTAGAGAAAAGCCCCATGGACAAAGGCACGCCCAAGGCCATCCGCCTGCAGGACTACCGCCCGCCCGCGCACCTGATCGACACGGTCGATCTGTTCTTCGACCTCGGCGAGGAGGTGACTACGGTCCGCGCGCAGCTCGGGCTGCGGCGCAACCCGGCGCGCGACGATGCGTCGGCGCTGCCGCTGACGCTGGACGGGCAGCGGCTGGAACTGGTGTCCGTGGCACTGAACGGACAGCCGCTGGGCGATGCCGACTACACCGTCACGCCGGACCATCTGACCGTCCACAACGTGCCGGAAACCTTCACGCTGGAAACCGTCGTCCGCATCAAGCCACAGGAGAACACGGCGCTGGAAGGGCTCTACAAATCCTCCGGCAACTTCTGCAGCCAGTGCGAGGCGGAGGGCTTCCGCAAGATTACCTATTTCGCCGACCGGCCCGACGTGATGGCCCGCTACACCACCACGATCACCGCGGACAAGGCGCGCTACCCGGTGCTGCTGTCCAACGGCAATCTCATGGAATCCGGCGACCTGCCCGATGGGCGCCACCGCGCGGTGTGGGAGGACCCCTTCCCCAAGCCCTGCTACCTGTTCGCCCTGGTCGCCGGCACGCTGGTGCATCAGGAGGACAGCTTCCGCACCGCGTCCGGCCGCGACGTCACCCTGCGCATCTATGTCGAGCCGGGGAACGAGGACAAGGTCGAGCACGCCATGCGCTCGCTCATCAAGTCGATGCGCTGGGACGAGGAAGTGTTCGGTCTGGAGTACGACCTCGACATCTTCAACATCGTCGCGGTCGGCGACTTCAACATGGGGGCGATGGAGAACAAGTCGCTCAACGTCTTCAACACCAAATACATCCTGGCGAAGCCGGAAACCGCCACCGATCAGGATTTCCTGGGCATCGAGGCCGTGGTGGCGCACGAGTATTTCCACAACTGGACCGGCAACCGCGTCACCTGCCGCGACTGGTTCCAACTCTCGCTGAAGGAAGGGCTGACCGTTTTCCGCGACCAGGAGTTCTCCAGCGACATGAATTCGCGGGCGGTCAAGCGCATCGCCGACGTGCAGCGCCTGCGCACCGTGCAGTTCCCGGAGGATTCCGGCGCCATGGCGCACCCTGTGCGCCCGGACAGCTATGTGGAGATCAACAACTTCTACACCCCCACCGTCTACGACAAGGGGTCGGAAGTCATCCGCATGTACCACACGCTGCTGGGGCCGCAGGGCTTCCGCAAGGGCATGGACCTGTATTTCCAGCGCCATGACGGGCAGGCGGTCACCTGCGACGATTTCGCGGCGGCGATGTCCGACGCAACCGGCGTGGACCTGACCCAGTTCAAGCGCTGGTACCGGCAGGCCGGCACGCCGGAGCTGGACGTCGCCGGCGCCTATGACGGCGCATCGAAGACCTACCGGCTGACCGTCAAGCAGACCGTGCCGCCCACCCCCGGCCAGCCGGTGAAGGAGCCAATGCACATCCCGCTGGTCATGGGGTTGCTCGGTCCGGACGGGGCGGACCTGCCGCTGCGCCTGACCGGCGAGGCCGAGGCCGCCGGCACCAGCCGCACCCTGCACATCACCGAGGCCGAGCAGACCTTCACGTTCGTCGACGTGCCGGCCCGCCCGGTGCCGTCGCTGCTGCGCGGCTTCTCCGCCCCGGTGAAGCTGCGGGCCGACCTGACGGACGGCGACCTGACCTTCCTGATGGCCAACGACAGCGACGCCTTCAACCGCTGGGAGGCCGGGCAGACGCTGGCGACCCGGCTGCTGCTCTCCCTCGTCGCCGACCGTCAGGCCGGGCGGGAGCTGGCGCTGCCGCAGAGCTTCATCGACGCGGTGGGCGCCGTCCTGAAGGACGCCGACCGGGACCCGGCCTTCGCCGCTCAGGCCCTGGTGCTGCCGACCGAGAGCTACCTCGGCACCCAGATGGAGGTGATCGACCCCGACGCCATCCACGCCGTGCGCGAATTTGCCCGCCGCCGGCTGGCCGAAGCGCTGCGACCGGGCTGGCTCGACACGCACCGCCGCAACGCGGGCAACGAGCCCTTCTCGGTGGACGCGGCGGCGATCGGGCGGCGCGCGCTGAAGAATCTGTGCCTCGCCTACCTGATGGCGCTGGAGGATGAGGAGGCGCTGGGCCTCTGCCTCAGCCAGTATCGCGGCGCCCAGGCGATGACCGACGTGATGGCGGCGCTGCAGTTCCTCAGCAATTCCAACGCGCCGGAGCGGGACGAGGCCATCGCCGCTTTCTACGAGCGCTGGAAGGGGGAGGCGCTGGTGGTCGACAAGTGGTTCGGCGTGCAGGCGACCTCGCACCGGCCCGATGCCCTGGAGCGGGTGACGGAACTGCTCGCCCATCCTGCCTTCGAGATCCGCAACCCGAACAAGGTCTACGCCCTGATCGGCGGCTTCGCGGGCGGCAACCCAGTGCGCTTCCACGACACCAGCGGGGCGGGCTACCGCTTCCTGGCCGATCAGGTCCTGCGGCTCGACCCGATGAACCCGCAGGTGGCGGCGCGCATGGTCGGTCCCTTCTCGCGCCTGCGCCGCTACGATGCGCCGCGCCGCGCCCTGATGAAAGCCGAGTTGGAGCGCATCGTCGCCACGCCAGGCCTGTCGCCCGACGTCTTCGAGGTGGCGAGCAAGAGCCTGGAGGCGGCCGGCTGATCGGAAGAGGGCTGTTGAAAAAGGAAAGGGCCGGAGGGTTTCCCCTCCGGCCCGTCCGTACCCCCGCGCCGAAACGCGGGCGTCTTTACTTCTGCTCGGCCAGGAAGGCGACCAGGTCGTCCACCTTGCCGGCGTCCTTGATGCCGGCGAAGGCCATCGTGCCACCCGGAACGACTTCCTTCGGGGCGGTGATGTAGGCCTTCAGGTTGTCCGGGGTCCAGGTCAGACCGCCGGCGGCCTTCTCCTGCATCGGCTTAGAGTACTTGAAGCCGTCGATGGCGGCGGCCGGGCGGCCAACGACGCCGAACAGCGACGGGCCGACCTTGTTCTTGCCCTGCTCGGCCGTGTGGCAGGCCATGCACTGCTTGAAGACGTCCTTACCGGCGGCGGCGTCAGCGGCCTGCGCGGCGCCCGCGCCCATGGCAATGCCGGCGATCAGGGCGGCGCCCAGGATATGCTTGTTCATTGGTCAGATTCCCCCTTCCGGATGAGGCCGGCGTTCTGGTGCCGGCAGGTTCGGGCGCAGCATACACATTCTGTGGTTAAGGCCAACCCCCCAACGTGTCGCGCCCACAGCACAAACACCAAATACGGGTTATTTCATCCATGCCAGAAGAAGGACAAGAACGGCCACCACGACCAGCGCCGCCCAAGGCACATAAAAGCCGCCACGCCCCCGGGCGGCGGGAAGGGGAATGGGGACTGTCTCTTATACACATCTGACGCTGCCGACGATTATACGC
>NZ_JAUQTX010000190.1:0-13821 GCF_059803775.1 Azospirillum sp. UFLA03-27
ACTCGAACCAGCGACACGCGGATTAACAGTCCGCTGCTCTACCGACTGAGCTAATCCGGAACGGAGGCCGGCTTATAAGCCTCTTTCCGGGGGCTGGCAAGGGGAAAACGACCCGGCGGCGGGATTTTCCGTTCGTCGCCGGGGACGGCGATGCCGGGCCGTGACAATGGGGCCGAAATGTGGCGAAGCCCTCGCGCGCCGGTTGACAGCGGGCGTGGCTTTCGCTTCCTTCCGGCTCCGGTTCCCGTCACCTGCCGCTGGTCCCCGTCCCCCCATGTCCAAGGTCGTTCCCTTCGCCCCGGCGCGCGAAGCCCTCCTCGCCCGTCTCACCGAGCAGCTTCCCCCTTCCACCGAGTGGGCGGGACGGCTGATGCTGATGCCGGACGGCAACCGGGTGGAGCCGATGCCGGCGGAAGCAGCGGTGGAGGTGCTGCGCGCCTTCCGCGCCGGGCTGGGCGAGGCCATCGGGGCCGCCCCCTGCTCGGTCGGCGGCATGTGGGTGTCGCGGGAGGACTGCCTGGACTGGGACGGGCTGCTGGCTCCGCTCGCGGTGGCCGCCGGCTATGTGGTGGCCGGGGCGACCGGCGGCGACGGGCTGGCGGTTGAGCTGTTCCGCTGCAAAGTCGCGCTGGCCGGTTGGGGCGTGCGCGGCCTGCGCGGCGAAGCGGCGGTGGCCCGCTCCGCCGGCTACGCCGTGGTGATGGTCAGCCGTCGCCCGGATGACCAGGAGATCGTGCTGGACCGCGTGATGGACACCTTCGGCTTCGTGATGCGCAGCCAGGGCGAGCCGGTGGTGGGGACCGGCGACCTCAACGCCCGGCTGGCCCGCCGGGCCTGCCCGCTGCGGCGGTAAGCGGGCGCTCAGCGGTTCGGCGCGTCGGCCTGCACGATGCGGGTGACGGTCTGCAGACGCTGCACGTCGCGCACTTCCAGAACGATGCCCAGGTTCAGCGCGGCGAGCGTGTCCACCAGGGACCGCATGCTGTCCCGCACCCGCTCCAACGCGTCGGGACCATGGTCCGATTCGCTGCCGAGGGAACTGACGAAGGCGCTGATTTCCAACTGCATTTAGACCGGGCTCCGCCTGTGTGGTGGGTGCTGTCCCGCAAGGCGTTACTCCGATCCGCGCGGTCGCGTCCATCGCGCTTGCGCCATAGGCCGCCGGGCGAAACCCTCCTATCCGCTAGGTCGGGGAGCGGCGGAAGCGCAGGGGTTCGCCAAAGCCGGGGATGGCGAAATGGGCGGGTTCGACCGCATGCTCGGCCAAAGCGTGGTGCAGCGCCCGGATGGGGGCGTCGATGCCCTCCGCGGTGAGCTGGAAGGTGCCGAAATGCATCGCGACGCTGTGTCGCGCCCCCAGGTCGCGGTGCGCCCGCACGGCGTCGGCCGGGTTCATGTGCTGGGCGGCCATGAACCAGCGCGGCTCGTAGGCGCCGATCGGCAGCAGGGCGACGTCGATGGCGCCGAACCTCCGCCCGATCTCCTTGAAATGCGGGCAGTAGCCGCTGTCGCCCGCGAAATAGACGGCGGCCTCCGGCGTCTCCACCACGAAGCCGCCCCACAGCGTCCGGCGCCGGTCGAACGGGGTGCGGGCGGACCAGTGCTGCGCCGGGACGAAGGTGATCCGGGTGCCGTGCGGGCCGGGCAGGCTGTCCCACCAGTCCAGCTCATGCACCGCGTCGAAGCCGGCGCGGCGCATCATCGGGCCGTTGCCGAGCCCCGTCATCACCTGCGGCACGCCGCGCCGCCGCGCCAGATGGCGCAACGTGGGGGCGTCAAGGTGATCGTAATGGTTGTGGCTGAGCAGGACCGCGTCGATGGCCGGCAAATCCTCCATCCGCACCGCGGGCGGGCGCACCCGCTTCGGCCCCAGCCGCCCGAAGGGGCCGGCATGGTCGGAATAGACGGGGTCGGTCAGGAAGGCCGCCCCGCCGATCTGGATCAGGAAGGTCGCCTGCCCGATGAAGGTGACCGCCACCTCGCCGCGCGCCGGGGTGACGGGGCGGAAAGGACGGGGCGGATCCGGCTCCGGTGGCGTCCAGCGCGGCCCGCGCGCCTTGTAGAGCCGCCACAGATCGCGCGGCCCCTTGTCCGTGTCGGCGTGCGGGTTGAAGAAGCGGCGTCCGTCCCAGTGGTCGGACGGAACGGCGGGAAAGCGGGGCTGGCTGTCGTCGCGCGGCATGACACCAGAAGTGGGGTGGTGCGGAGGCCTTGGCTAGGCCGCCGCCTGCCGCGATGCGGCAAGAATTTCGTGTCCGCGCGTCAAACAGTTCACGAGACGGAATGTCAGAATGATAAAGCATTGAAAGCGTTGCATTTTTCGGGGTCTGCCCTGCAAGAAGCGCGCGTGTGGTATTAGGTATACCAGAGCATAGTGGTCTCAACGAACAACGCCCCCGATAACGCCTCCCAACGATTGGAGACCATCATGAACAGCTCGACCTACACCCACATCGGCAGCGACCGCGCCCCGTCCTCCGCTCTCCAGACCGTCCGCGAGTTCCTCGCCGCCTGGCTGCGCGCGACCCCGGCCTACATCGTGTATCGCGCCATCAACGAGCGTTGATCCGCGAGCCTTGCGTCACGAGCGCTGATTGTTGAACGGGGGCGGCCCAGCGGTCGCCCCCGTGCTGTATGAGCCCGGTGCGTCCCGGTTCAGGACGCCGGCGTGAAGTTCCGGCTCCAGACCGGCGCCAGGGTCGGCAGGGCCAGCACCCGCTCCGCCACGCCCGAGAGCTTCGGGCAGCGCTCCGCGAACCAGGCGCGGCGGGGGCGCCAGTGCACCATCGCCCCGACGTAGAGGTCGAGCGCGCTGAAGCGCTCCCCCAGCACCCACGGGCCGTCGCCCAGCTGCGAGTCCAGCCAGAGCCACAGCGTCTTGCGCTGCTCCACCATCGCCGCGCCGAGCGTTTCCGGCTCCGCCGTCACCCAGCGCTCCGGATAATCGCCGTAGGTGAAGGTCGGGTAGACGTTGACCACCAGCCAGACCAGCAGCCGTAGGAAGGTGGCGCGCTCCGGCGCGTCCGGCGGCGGCGCCAGCCCGGACTCCGGGTGCCGCTCGGCCAGCAGCAGCGCGATGGCGGCGCTTTCCGTCATCACCGTGCCGTCCGGCAGGACCAGTGTGGGGATCTGCCCCAGCGGGTTCAGCGCCAGCAGCCGCTGCCGTGCCTCGCCCGGCGCGTCGAAGCCGGCGACGTCCTCGAAGACGAAGGGCGTGCCGCACTGGACCAGCATCGCTTCGGCCAGGACGGACCCCCAGCCGGGGACCCCGTAAAGCCGGTAACCCGCTTCGCTCATTCCCGATCCCTCCCGTCCTGGGGTGCCTGTTCCGCTGCCAAAGCCCAGAAGGCTTCCGCCGCCGGGCTCTGGCGGGCACGCGGGCGGTAGAGCCGCACCTCCACCGGGATCTCCCAACCCGCCCCGCCGGCCCGCACCAACCGACCCTGCGCCACGTCGTCGCCGATCAGGCTGTCCGGCAGCCACGCCACGCCGCGCCCGTCGCGGGCCAGCGTGCGCAGCACCGCGGCAAGGTGCGAGGTGAAGATGGTATCGAGCGCCAGCGGTGCCGGAAACCCGCCGCGCGCCGCCGTGACGATGCGTCCCATGCCCGATTCCGGGCTGTAGGCGAGATGGGGCAGGGCGGCCCCGCCGCTGTCCAGGGAGTGCCGCGGCGCGCCCGCCTCATCCGGTGCGCAGACCGGCACCAGACGGTCGCGTCCCACCGCGGCCGAGCGAAAGGCCCCGGCCTCCAGCCGGGAGGGGGCCGATGCATGGGCGTGGCACAGCAGGAACTGCGCCTGCCCCTGGGTCATCACCTGCTCGCAGGCCTGCATGCTGTCGGACAGCAGATGGATGGCGCCCAACTGCGCCTGTCCCTCCAGCCGGCTCAGCCAGGCCGGGAAGAAGGTCAGCGACAGCGCGTGGGTCGCCGCGAAGCGCAGCGCCGTGGCCGCCGCCCCGCCGGCCAGCCGTGCCTCCTCCCGCCCTTGCAGGAGGCGGCGCACCGTCTCGTCGGCGAAGGGGCGGAAGCGGCGCCCGGCCTCGGTCAGGCCGACCGGCTGGGTGCTGCGGTCGAACAGCGGCGTGCCGGTCCAGTCCTCCAGCGCGCGGATGCGGCGGCTGAAGGCCGGCTGGGTCAGGTTGCGTCCCTCCGCCGCGCGGGAGAAGTTGCCGCACTCCGCCAGGGCGAGGAAATCCTCAAGCCAGTTCAGTTCCATCGGTGACTCATCAGCCCATGCCGGACGCGCATCATGCGATTTGAAACTGGCATTGGCCCGGCGGTCCCGTCCATCCCTATCCTGCGGCCCAGGGCATCGCAAAAGCCAAGGGGAAGCAGCGCCATGCGCATCGTGGAGATCCGGGAAAAGACCGTCGGCATCAAGTCCGACATCGCCAACGCCTACATCGACTTCAGCCAGATGACCTGCTCCACCGTGGCGGTCATCACCGACGTGGTGCGCGACGGCAAGCCGGTGATCGGCTACGGCTTCAACTCCAACGGACGCTACGGCGCCGGTGGCCTGATGCGGGAGCGCTTCATCCCCCGCCTGACCTCGGCCGCCCCCGACAGCCTGATCGACGAGGCGAACGGCAACCTCGACCCGTTCAAGATCTGGGCGCGGCTGATGACCAACGAGAAGCCGGGCGGCCATGGCGAACGCTCGGTCGCGGTGGGCACCATCGACATGGCGGTATGGGACGCCGTGGCGAAGATCGCCGGCAAGCCGCTCTACCGCCTGCTCGCCGACCGCTACCGCGGCGGCGTGGCCGACGAGTCGGTCTGGGTCTACGCCGCGGGCGGCTACTACTACCCCGGCAAGGGGGTGGAGGCGCTCCAGGCTGAGATGCGCAGCTACCGCGACCGCGGCTACAAGGTCGTGAAGATGAAGATCGGCGCCACCTCGCTGGAGGACGACCTGCGCCGCATCGAGGCGGTGCTGGAGGTGGTCGGTGACGGCCGGAACCTCTGCGTGGACGCCAACGGCCGCTTCGACCTGAAGACCGCCATCGCCTACGCCGAGGCGCTGAAGCCCTACAATCTCTTCTGGTACGAGGAGGCCGGCGACCCGCTCGACTACGCGCTCCAGGCCGAGCTGGCGAACCATTATGACCGTCCCATGGCGACCGGCGAGAACCTGTTCAGCCACCAGGACGCCCGCAACCTGATCCGCCACGGCGGCATGCGCCCGGACCGCGATTGGCTGCAATTCGACTGCGCGCTCAGCTACGGCCTCGTCGAGTACATGCGCACGCTGGACATGCTGGCGGAGAACGGCTGGTCGAGCCGCCGCGTCGTGCCGCACGGCGGTCACCAGATGTCGCTGAACATCGCCGCCGGCCTGCATCTGGGCGGCAACGAGTCCTACCCGGACGTGTTCAAGCCCTTCTGCGGCTTCGCCGACAGCATCGCGGTCGAGGACGGGCGCGTCCGCCTGCCGGATCTGCCGGGCATCGGCTTCGAGGACAAGGCGGAGCTGTTCCGTACCATGCGCGAGGCGCTGGAGACCGGAACCTGATCCCTGGCGTCCGATTCGGCCGCACCCTGTACGGGCGGTATAGGGCGTTGACTCGCGCCGGATCGTCCTCACATGCTGTTGCGGTGTTCAACAGTTTTGAAAGGAGGTGATCCAATGTCTCATGGAGCCAAGCCGGTAGCCGTTCTGTTCGGTCTCGCTGCCCTCCTGACGGCGGGGGTCGCCAGCGCGGATTGCTCCTCCAGCCACAGCGCCAGCGCCGGCACGCAGAAGCCGGCCAGCGACACGGTCGCCACCGGCGACCGGGCTTCGGGCAGCACCCGCGGCTGATACCAGCAACGCAACACCGGCAGCACCATGCCGAACGGGCCGTTTCCCACCTGGGAAGCGGCCCGTTTCTTTTTGGCGTCCGGTGGACGGGCCGAAGGTTCTCGTTCCAGTTTGTCCATATAGTCCTGTCATCATGCTGTGCCCTTCTGGTCCGTGAAAGATTCGTTCACGAATAATGCGGTCTCGGAAGCGGTGCTGTACTGCGGTCTCCATGGGCGTTCGGCCCCACGAAACCTCAACGACGTGGAGACCTCATGCAGTACCGACAAAGCGCCGGAATTGACTTCGGCTCGCCCTGTTGCGGCGGCCTTCGGCACGACTCCCGCCGGACCTTCCTGAAGATCGCCGCGCTGGGCGCCGGGGCTGCGCTGATGGCCCCCCTGACCCTTGGCGCCGCCGGCGCCGCCCAGCCCGACGGCGAGGTGGACGCGCTTCTGCTCTCCTGCATGGATTACCGGCTGATCGACGACATCGGCCGCTACATGGACGGGCGCGGACTGACCAACCGCTACGACCATGTGATCCTGGCCGGCGCGTCGCTGGGCGCCCTGACCGACCAGAAGAAGGCGTGGGGCGAGGCCTTCTGGGACCATGTGGCGGTCGCCAGGCAACTGCACCGGATCAAGCGCGTGATGGTCATGGACCACCGCGACTGCGGCGCCTACCGGGTCTTCCTGAAAACGGACGTCGCGGCGGACCCGGACAAGGAAACCGCCGCCCACGCCGAGCAACTCCGCGCGCTGGGCGCCGCGATCAAGGCGCGGCATCCCGGTCTGGAGGTGGAACTGCTGTTGATGTCGCTCGACGGCAGCGTCGAGTCCATCGCCGAATCCGCCTGAGGACGGGCGGATAAATTCCGCGGCGCCGGGGCATCGGGCACCCGTTCCTCCGGCGCCTTTATAATTCGTATGCGAAATAGTCGGTTGAGCGCAGCCCCTCCTTTTGGTAAACGCAAGGTAAGGATGTGGCCGGCGGGGTAGCGGGACACCGCTGCCGCGGATACGACGGCGTGCGTCGGACCCGGGGTGCCGTCCGTCCCTTGGGAAGTGCAGGATTGTGCCGTTCCCTTCCGCCGTGCTGTTCCCGGGCTGCCGATGAGCATTCTCACACGCCTCGTCCTGCTTGTTCTCCTCGCCAGCATGCCGGCCATCGGCATCCTGGCCCACAACAGCCTGACCGCCATCGAGGCGGGGGAGCGGCAGGCCGAGGCCGAGGCCCGCCGCCTTCTGACCCTGATCCAGGACGAGCAGCAGCGGGTCGTGGAGGGCATGCGCGGCGTGCTGGTGACGGTGGCCGAAATGGCGCCGCGGCTGGCCGCCGACCCGCAGCAATGCTCGACGACATTGAACCGCCTGCGCGGCCGGCTGCCGCGTGTGAAGGGCATCGCCCTGACCGATCTCGACGGTTCGGTCCGCTGCGCCAGCGACGCCAAGCTGAACGGTCTGATGGTAGCGGCGCTGCCGCACATCCGCATGGCGCTGTACGGGCAGGGCTTCGTCGTCGGCGACTATGCGGTGCGGCGGCTGGACGGACGCCCCGTGCTGCCCTTCGCCGCCCCCTACGCCGACGGGACGGGCCGCATGGCGGGGGTGGTCTCCATCGCGCTCGACGCCGGATGGCTGCGCGAGTATCTGGCGGAAAAACCGTTGCCGCCAAACGCCATGCTGGTGCTCGCCGACCGCAACGGCACCGTGCTGGGCCGCTTTCCCGACAGCGACGACCAGCGGGTGGGCAAGCCGCTGCCCGGACCGCTGATGGCCCTGCTGAGCGCACCGTCCGAAGGTGTCGCCGAAATGCCCGGCCTGGATGGCGAGCCGCGGATCCTGGCCTATGCCCCGGTGGACCAGAAGGTCCGCGAGCTGTTCCTGGCGGTCGGGCTGGACCGGACGGAGGCGCTGCGCCCCGTCACCGCCGCGGCCGAGCGGAGCGCCTTCCTGCTGGCGCTGGCGGCGGCGCTCTCCCTGGCCGCGGCCTGGATGGGCGCGCGCCTGTTCGTGCTGCGCCCGGTGGCCCGGTTGAAGCGGGTGGTGGAACGCTGGAGCGCCGGGGACCGGGGCGCGCGGATCGGCCGGCCGGGCGACCGTTCGGAGATCGGTGCGCTGGGCCTTGCCTTCGACGCGATGGCGCAGGAGCTTCAGGCGCGGGAGCAGGCCCGCGACGCCGCCCACGCCGCCGAACACCGCATGGCCGCGATCCTCGCCGCCTCCACCGACGCGGTGGTGGAGCTGGACCATGAGGGCCGCGTGACCTTTGCCAACGAGAAGGCGGCGCGCCTGTTCGGCGACGGCGGGGACCTCGTGGGGCACGTCTTCGTGGCTTTGCTGCCGCCCGGCGTGGCCGAGCCCTTCACCGCGCGCTTCCGCGACGCTCTGGACCGGAGGGAGCCGGTGGAATTCGAAATCCGGCTGGTCGGTGACGAGAAACGGGCCGGTGGCGACTGGTACGCCCTGCGCCTGTTCGCCACCGGCGACCGGCTGGCTGTCTACGCCCAGGACGTGACCCGCCGCAAGGAGGACGAACGGGCGATCCGGCGGGCCGTGGAGCGTCACCGCTCCCTGCTGGAAACCGCCGCCGACGCGATCCTTCTGGTGGACGCCAAGGGCACGGTGCACACCTACAACCGCGGTGCGGAGCGCATTTTCGGCCATCGCCCGGCCGACGCGGTCGGGACGGACGTGTGCCGCCTGATCCCCGGCGGCCTGATTGCTGAGCCCCTCAGCCCGGACCGGCTGGCCGACGGCGTCGCCCGCGAGGTCGAAGGGCGGCGGCGCGACGGGCTGGCGGTGCCGCTGGAGCTGTCGCTGTCGGCCTGGAGCGACGGCGGCGACCGCTTCTTCACCGCCATCCTGCGCGATATTACCGAGCGCAAGCGCACCGAATCGGCGCTGCGCCGCGCCAAGGACCAGGCGGAGCGGGCCAACAGGGCGAAGTCGCGCTTCCTCGCCGCCGCCAGCCACGACCTGCGCCAGCCGGTGCAGTCGCTGTTCTTCCTCACCTCGGCTCTGGGCGAGCAGACACGGGGCGGGGCGGGCCACGACACACTGAAGACCATGCAGCAGGCGCTGGAGGCGCTGAAGCGCCTGCTCGACGGGTTGCTGGACATCTCCAAGCTCGACGCCGGGGTGGTCGAGCCGGTGACCACCACCGTGGCGATCCAGCCCCTCTTCGAGCGCCTCGCCGCCGAATACGCGCCGGAGGCGGCGCGGCGCGGCCTGACCCTGCGCGTTGTTCCGACCACGCTCCATGCGCGCAGCGACCCCATGCTGCTGGAGCGGGTCATCCGCAACCTGCTGGACAACGCGCTGCGCTACACCGGACGCGGCGGGGTTCTGCTGGGCGTGCGGCGGTCGCGCCGCCGCTTCCACATCGCCGTGTGCGACAGCGGCGCCGGCATCCCGCCGGACCGCCAAGAGGATATCTTTGAAGAGTTCACCCAGCTCGGCAACCCGGAGCGCGACCGCGAGAAGGGGCTGGGCCTCGGCCTCGCCATCGTGCGGCGGCTGTGCGCTCTGCTCGGCCATTCCGTGGCCCTGCGGTCGCGGCCGGGCAGCGGATCGACCTTCCTGGTCACCGTGCCCACCGCCGAGCCGCCGCGGCCCGCCGTGACGACGGTTCCCGCCGTCGGCCGAACGAAGGGCGGGGGGTGCCGGCTCGTCCTGATCATCGACGACGAGGTGATCATCCTGATGGGGCTGCGCGCCATGCTGGAGGGCTGGGGCTATGAGGTCATCGCCGCCACCGCCGGGGACGAGGCGATCCGCCTGCTCGACGAGGCCGGGCGGCGGCCGGACGTCATTCTGGCCGACTACCGGCTGCGCAACGGCAAGACCGGGCCGGAGGCGTTGCGCGCCATCCACGCCCATTGCGGGGCGTCGATTCCCAGCATCATCCTGACCGGCGACACCGCCCCCGAACGCATCGTCGAGGCCCAACGCAGCGGCTTCGCCATCCTGCACAAGCCGGTGTCGTCCCATCACCTGAAGCAGGTGGTGGCCGAAGCCGGGGGCCGCTGAGGGCGCCCGGCTCCGGCTCTGCTCACCGAACCCGGACCAGCGCGTGGCGCTTGCGGCCGGCGGACAGGCGGATCAGCCCGTCCCCGTCCTGGTCTGTGCCGTCGAGGTCCGCCAGGGTCAGCAGCGCCGCCTCGTCGGTGATGGGGGTGCCGTTCACCCGCGCCCCGCCGTCGCGGATCAGCCGCCGCGCCGCGCCCTTGGACTCGGCCAGCCCGGCGGCGGCCAGCAGGTCGGCCAGTCGGACGCCGACGGTGAGGTCGGCATGGGTGGCCTCCACCGTCGGCAGGCCGCCGCCGGCCCCGGCCTCCTCGAAGACCCGGCGGGCCGTCTCCCCGGCCTCGGCGGCGGCCGCTGCGCCATGGCAGAGGGATGTCGCCTCATGGGCGAGGACCTTCTTGGCCTCGTTGATCTCCGATCCCTGGAGCGCCTCCAGCCGGGCGATCTCGTCCAGCGGCAGCTCGGTGAACAGGCGCAGGAAGCGGCCGACGTCCGCATCCTCCGTGTTGCGCCAGAACTGCCAAAAGTCGTGCGGGCTGCGCCGGTCGGCGTTCAGCCACACCGCCCCCGCCGCCGTCTTGCCCATCTTGGCGCCTGACGCGGTGGTCAGCAGCGGCGTGGTCAGGCCGAACAGCTCCGTCCCGTCGACGCGGCGGGCCAGCTCGATCCCGTTGACGATGTTGCCCCACTGGTCCGACCCGCCCATCTGCAGCCGGCATCCGTGGCGGCGCGACAGCTCCAGGAAGTCGAAAGCCTGGAGGATCATGTAGTTGAACTCCAGGAAGGTCAGCGGCTGCTCGCGGTCGAGCCGCAGCTTGACGGAATCGAAGCTCAGCATCCGGTTGACGGTGAAATGGCGCCCGATGTCGCGCAGCATCGGGATGTAGCGCAGCTCGTCCAGCCAATCGGCGTTGTTGACCATCGCCGCGCCGTTCGGCTCTTCGCCGCCGAAGGACAGGTATTGGGCGAAGGCCCGGCCGATGCCGGCCATGTTGGCGGCGATCTGCGCGTCGTCCAGCATGGGGCGGCTGGTGTCGCGGAAGCTGGGGTCGCCGATGCGCGTGGTGCCGCCGCCGATCAGCACGACGGGCCGGTTGCCGGTCTTCTGGAACCAGCGCAGCACCATGATCGACACCAGATGCCCGACATGCAGGCTGTCCGCCGTGGCGTCGAAGCCGATGTAGGCGCCCACCGGCCCCTGGCACAGCAGGGCGTCGAGGCCCGACAGGTCGCTGCCCTGGTGCAGGAATCCGCGCTCGTCGAGCACGCGCAGGAAGTCGGACTGGAAGGGGCTGGAAGCGGCGGGGGTCGCCATGGTGCTGATCTCCGGAAGGGAAGGGCCGCGTCCCGGGGATCATCTGTCGAAGCACATGCCGCCGGTCAGCGGCGGCATGGTTCATATGGTCAAGACTGAACGCGCCGCCCTATGGGAGCAGCGTATAATAGCGGCTGAAGTGGTGCGTGCGCGTCGTCATGACCGGGAAGCTAGGCGTGCGGGGGCAGGCCGTCAAGGGCGATCGGTTCCCGCCCGCGTCCAAAGGAAGGATGATTGTTCGCTTTACGTTCTATTTCCGCGCCGCTATTCTCCTCCCATGGACGAGATTCCGCGGCAGGCCCTGAAAGGACGGGGGGCGATCAGCAACGTGACCTCCCGTTACGAGCGGGAGACCCGGGTGCTGGCCGACGACGGCTGGGGCGAGAACGAAGCGCTGACGGAGACCGTCCCGACCCAGGTCTTCGACGACACGGCCCGTTCGGTCCTGTCGAAAAACACGTCGCCCGACGTGATCTTCGAACGGTCGGTGAATCCCTATCGGGGGTGCGAACACGCCTGCATCTATTGCTTCGCCCGCCCCACCCACGCCTATCTCGGCCTGTCGCCGGGGCTGGATTTCGAGACGAAGATCTTCCGCAAGGTGCGGGCGGCGGAGTTGCTGGCGGCGGAACTGCGAGCCAAGTCCTACCGTTGCCAGCCGCTGGCGCTCGGCGCCAACACCGATCCCTACCAGCCCATCGAGCGGGAGCAGCGCATCACCCGCGCCGTGCTGGAGGTCTGCCGCGACTTCAACCAGCCGGTGATGATCATCACCAAGTCGGCGCTGGTCCTGCGCGACCTCGACATCCTCGCGCCGATGGCGGCCAAGGGGCTGGTCAACGTCGCGCTGTCGGTCACCACCCTCGACCGCGACCTCGCCCGCCGCATGGAACCACGGGCCAGCACGCCGCAACGGCGCCTCGCCGCCATGCGCGACCTGACGGCGGCCGGCGTGCCGGTGGCGGTGCTGGCCAGCCCGATGATCCCAGGGCTCACCGACCATGAACTGGAAGCCATCCTGACGGCGGCGGCGGCGGCCGGGGCGACGCAGGCCAATTACATCCTCCTGCGGCTGCCGTTGGAAATCGCCGATCTGTTCGAGGAATGGTTGCGCGAGCACGCGCCCAACCGCGCCGAACGGGTGCTCAGCCTGATCCGCCAGTGCCGCGAGGGGGAATTGTACCAGTCCCAGTTCGGCAGTCGCATGAAGGGCTCCGGCCCGGTGGCGGAGCTGCTGTCGAAGCGTTTCAAGCTGGCTTGCCGGCGCCTGGGGCTCAACGTCCGCGACGCCGCCCTCAACTGTGCCGACTTCAAGCCCCCTCCAGCACTTGGCGATCAACTGACCATGTTTTGACCGTTCCGTCTTGCACAGGGGCGATCCGGCCCGCTCCGAGTTGATCGGGCGGCCGTCGCTGGGCTACCTTCGGCCGCCCGGACACGCGTCTGAAATCCGGGTCGCGCTTCGAAGGTCGAGGGAGACGGGGTGATGGCCACGATCGGTGAAGTCCTGGCCATCGCCTTCGACGAGCATCGCGCCGGCCGCGTTTCCGAGGCGGCCGTTCTCTATCGCCGGGTCCTGAAAGCCGACCCGGCGAATCCCAACGCCTTGTATCTGCTCGGGATGGCCGTTTGGCAGAGCGGCCGGCCAGCGCCATGCCTGATTCTGATCGGGCGCGCGCTTCGGCTCATTCCCGGCTGGATCGAGGCGCGCGTCAACCGGGCCATCATCCTGGAGAAGGCCGGCCATACCGCACAGGCCACCGCCGACTGGCGGCGGCTGACCCTCTTCGATCCGGGGCAGCCGAAGGCTTGGCGCAATCTCGGCGACGCCTTCCAGGCCCAGGGCGACGCCGGGACACCGCAAGCCATTCAAGCGCTGCGCCATGCCGCCCGCCTCGACCCCGGTTTGGCTGAGGTTCACCACGATCTGGGGGTGGTGCTCCGCCGTGCCGGCCAACTCGATGAGGCGGTGGACAGCCTGATCCGCGCCATCGCGGTCAGGGCCGATCTGGCGCCCGCCCACATGAGCCTGAGCAACACCCTGCTCGAGCGCGGCGATGACGCCGCGGCCCAGGCCAGCCTGCGGCGCGCGCTGGCTCTCGGCCCGGCCAGTCCGGAATACTGGTACAATTTCGGCAACGCCCTGTACGCCCATGGGGATCCCCTGGGGGCTCTGCGCGCCTACCGGCGGTCGGCGCGGCTGGGGCTCGCCCTCGCCCATCTGCGGGTGGCGACGGTGCTGAGCGATCTGGGCCGCTTGGCGGAGGCCCAGGCGGAACTGATCGAAAGCCTGCCGATCCCCGGCGTCGATGTGTCCCTCAGCATCGAATTGCTGAGCAACCTCTTCCTGCGCAGCGACCGGCGGACCGAAGGGCGGGCGTTCTTCACCCGGCTGGCCTCGACGCCGCTCGGCGGCGTGGTCTATCGCGGGGAATGCCTGACCGCGCTCGCCGCGTTCGATCTGCGGGACGGCGCCCCACACGCCGCCCGCGACCGGCTGGCTCCGGTCCGCGGCGACAACGGCTGGTTCTTCACCGTAAAGTCACTCGCCGCCTTGCGCGCCACCCTGGCCGATCAGGGGCTCCAACTGGTCCGCCCCGCCCCCGTAACGGCGGACGGCGGGCACCGGCCCCCGCGCGTGACCTCGTCATCCCTGGCCACCCGCGGTCGCTTCGCCCACACCGTCCTGGAG
>NZ_JAUQTX010000191.1:0-13748 GCF_059803775.1 Azospirillum sp. UFLA03-27
GCGTATAATCGTCGGCAGCGTCAGATGTGTATAAGAGACAGCGCCTCCAATACACCGACAACGGTCCACCAATCCCATGTCCCCCCTCTTCACTCCGCTGAAGCCGGTCGCTCCGGCGCTGCGCACGGTGCTGGGCATCGCCTGCTTCGTGCTGTTCTTCCTGGGCTGGGGCATCGCCACCTACGGCGGCTTCGTGAAGCCGCTGTTCCTGGCCTCGCCCGGCGACACGCTGACGGCGGGCATCGCGCTGTTCCGGGAGTTCGGCTTCGCCGAGGACATCGCCGTCACGGTCTGGCGCGTCTTCGCCGGCTTCGTCATGGCCGCCGCCCTGGCGGTGCCGCTGGGCATCCTGATGGGGGCCTTCAAGCCGGTGGAGGCCTTCTTCGAGGCCTTCGTGTCCTTCGCCCGCTACCTGCCGGCCTCGGCCTTCATCCCGCTGCTGATCCTGTGGGCGGGTGTGGGGGAGCTGCAGAAGATCCTCGTCATCTTCATCGGCTCCGTCTTCCAGCTCATCATCATGGTGACGGTCATCGTGTCGGGCATCCGCAGCGATCTGGTGGAGGCCGCCTACACGCTCGGCGCCAAGCGCGACGGCGTGGTGCTGCGCGTCCTGCTTCCCGCTGCCTCGCCGCAGATCTTCGAGGCGCTGCGCCTCGTGCTCGGCTGGGCCTGGACCTACGTGATCGTGGCGGAGCTGGTGGGCGCGTCGCGCGGCATCGGCCACATGATCATCGACGCCCAGCGCTTCCTTGACACCGGGCAGATGATCTTCGGCATCTTCATCATCGGCGTGATCGGCCTGATCACCGACCTGCTGTTCCGGGCGCTCAACGCCCGTCTCTTCCCGTGGGCCAAAGGACGATAAGCGCCGGCCATGAGCAAGCTGTCCATCCGCAACGTCGAGAAGACCTTCCCCAGCCGCAACAACACGGCGCCGACCCGCGCGCTGGTGCCGACGAGCCTGGAGGTCGCCGACAACGACTTCATCACCATCCTGGGGCCGTCGGGCTGCGGCAAGTCCACGCTGCTGCGCATCGTCGCCGGGCTGGAGACGCCGAGCGCCGGCGAGGTGCTGCTGGAGGGCAAGGCGGTGTCCGGCCCCGGCCCCGACCGCGGCATGGTCTTCCAGTCCTACACGCTGTTCCCCTGGCTGACCGTGCGCGACAATGTCTGCTTCGGCCTGCGCGAGCGCGGCCTGCCGCGGGCGGAGCAGTTGGCGATCGCCGACCGCTTCCTGGCCCAGGTCGGGCTGAAGGGCTTCGAGAACCACCACCCCGCCCAGCTCTCCGGCGGCATGCAGCAGCGCACGGCGCTGGCCCGCGCGCTGGCCAACGACCCGAAGATGCTGTTGCTCGACGAGCCCTTCGGCGCGCTGGACCACCAAACGCGCGAGCTGATGCAGGAGCTGCTGCTGGGCATCTGGGAGGCCGACCGCAAGACGGTGATGTTCGTCACCCACGACATCGACGAGGCCATCTTCATGGCCAGCCGCGTCGTGGTGATGTCGGCCCGCCCCGGCCGCATCAAGTGCGACATCCCCATCGAGCTGCCGCACCCCCGGTCCTACAAGGTCAAGACCACCCCGGAGTTCGCCGCCTACAAGGAACGGCTGACCGAGGAGATCCGTGTCGAGACCATCAAGGCCGTGACCATGGAGCGCTAACCGGCGCTCCCGTCCGGACCGGAAAACACGAAGGAGCGGCACCGGCGGGTGCCGCTCCTTTCTTTTTTAACCACCGACCCGAAGCTGATGGCCGGTGTTCACGACCAGATCGGACAGGGCGACACCGGCGCGCTCGGCGTCCGACGCGAGCGTGCGCGGGCAGTTCCAGTGCAGCCGCCCATCGATTTCAAGCATCCGGCCATGGCGCTTCACCACCCACACGCCGGTGGTCGCCAAGCGAATGACACGGGCCAGCGGCTCCCCGCTGAAGCCTGGATGAACCGGAGACGTGGGTTGGGCAGCCGTCGGCACGGCCGCCGGAACCGCTGGATGGATTGCCGCATCCGAGCGCTCGTAAGCCGGCGCGCAAGGATGGGCGCTGACCGGCTGCAACGGGTGCCGTTCACGGCGGTCACTCGGGCGGCTCGCCGGGAGAGTGGCAAGCGCCTGCGGTCTGGAAAGATGCAGCATGGTGGGTATCCTGGGACGTTTCCGATGAGCCTGCGTCCTCGATGTCGCGCAGGTCGTTAGGACACTGAACGTTCCACGCGCCCTGAATGAAGTAAAGAGGAAACGCCCCCGAATCCGTGCAGCCTTTCGACGCGGGAGAATGGTAAAAAAGTAATAACAAGATTATCTCTATGGTTATCGATCGTTGGCCAAGCACTGCCTTCCCGGCTTTGCAGAGCGCTCCCGATTCCCTATTGTGAGGGAAGGTAGGGGCCAGAACCCTCTCTCTTTGGGATGGAAAGGATGGCTTTCTGCCCCGGAATAGTCACACGCAAAAGCGTGTTCATTCCGTAAGCATGCGACGCAAGCGCAGGCTTGGCCGCTGGCTTCCAAGGCTGGCGGCACCCAAGAATGCAGGGAAGAAAACGGGTAGGATCATGGTGAAGAAACTGGCAGTGATCGTGGTTGGCGGCCTTGTTCTGACGGGCTGCTCGAACCTCAGCCACCGCGAACAGCGCACGCTGTCGGGCGGCGCCATCGGCGCCGCGGGCGGCGCCGCGGTCGGCGCCCTGACGGGGGGCAGCGCCGTAATGGGCGGTGTGATCGGTGGCGCGGCTGGCGCGGCGGTGGGCGCCCTAACCTCCAACAACGGCAAGCACCGGTAAACACCGGTTTCACAACGGGGATCAGGCCGCCGGACCAGTGTCCGCGGCCCCCCAAGCGCCTGCGCGCCCTCAATGTCAGGGCTTCAGCAGACTTCTGATTTTCAAGGAGATGTTGGAGCGGGTGAAGGGAATCGAACCCTCGTCGTAAGCTTGGGAAGCTTCTGCTCTACCATTGAGCTACACCCGCGCGCCGCATGTTTATAGGCGACGCTTTCGCCGCTTTCAAGCGGTTCGAGCATGCCACAGGCGGGATTCGGCAAGTTCCCGAGGGGAAGCGGCGAAAACCGACACCAGCGGCGAGATCAGTCGCGGAAACAAGGCGGTGCCGCCGGCCTCCTGCCGAACGTCCTCGTTCGCGGGCACCCCGTAGGCCTCGTCCACCGCCGGGGCGGTCACCATGCCGGCGGCGCCGGCCAGGGCGCCGGGGACCAATTCGAGGCCGAGGAAACGGTCGAGATCCACCGGGCCCGGCAGCGCCATGTCCAGAGTCAGCTCCCGCGTGAAGCCGAACCGCGCGTAATAGGGCGCGTCGCCGACCAGGATCACCGCCCGGTGGCCCAGCGCCGCCGCCTTGTTCAGGCTCATCCGGATCAGCTTGCTGCCGAGCCCGCCGCCCTGCAGCCGGTCCGACACCGCGATCGGGCCGAGCAGGAGCGCCGGCACCGTGCCGCCGATGGTCACCGGCCAGTAGCGGATCGTGCCCTCCAGGATCTCGTTGCCCAGCTCGTCATGCTCGATGGCGACGAAGCCGAGCTCCGGGATCGGGGCGACGCCCTCCCGCAGCTTGTAGGCGGTCTTCTTGAAACGATCCGGGCCGAAGGACCGGTCAAGCAGGGCTTCGATCGCCGCGTCGTGCCGCGGCTCTTCCAGGGAGATCATCATGTCAAGGGGCTTCCCGGCAGAAAGACTGTGGTCGGAGGCGGATCGCGCCGCCGCGCCGGGGGAGCGCCGGATCAGTGCCGGCGGAGACCCGAAGCGTCCGCACGCGACCCAAGGACGGCCGCAACCGCGCGCAGCGCGGCATGGCGTCGTCGTCGGATGCTGATGCTGTGCGGACGAGACATGGGCAAGGCTCTTCGGCCGTTGTAAGGACCTCGCATATAACACCAGCGGACAGGGGGTTCAAGCGATCGTGAAAGGGTCGGAACCGGCCCGTTGCGCATGGCTTCCCGGTGTGTCCTGCATGCATCGCCGCGGCCCCCGCCTTGCCGCTTCGGGGCATCCGGAGGGGGTGTCCCCCGCTCCACCACTGGACAGGCGCTTTCCCCCGCCCCTATTCTCTGGACCGGGAGTGCCGCCATGTACACGAAAGTCACCCGCGCGATCCGCGTCACCGTCCAGCCGGTCTTTCTCGACGAGCAGTCCATGCCCGCCGAAAGCCGCTATGTCTGGGCCTATCACGTCCGGATCGAGAACGAAGGCCAGGAAACCGTCCGGCTGCGCACACGCTATTGGCACATCACCGACGCGCTGGGGCGCGTGCAGGAGGTCCGCGGGCCGGGCGTGGTGGGCGAACAGCCGGTGCTGGAACCCGGCGGCAGCTTCGAATACACCAGCGGGACACCGCTTCCCACGCCATCCGGGATCATGGTCGGCTCCTACCGGTTCGAAACGGGCGGCGGCGAGGCCTTCGACGTGGCGGTTCCCGCCTTTTCGCTGGACAGCCCGCACCAGCCCCGCCAGTTGAACTGACGCCGGTCGCGCAGCGGCTTCCGGTAAGAATCATCCGGAGCGTGCAGCCTATCGCCGCAGAGCGTGCTGAAAGGCTGCCTCCAACGTCTTGACTGTGCGGCGTCCGAACCCACCTGCGCCATACTCCGTTCTGCGGCCTGCCGGCTTTCTCGAAAATCTCGGTGATCCGGGCGAGCAGTGGGCCGTATTCATACCTGACTTGCCGGCTCCGGCATTGTGTGCCGCGGCGACGGCCCGCATGTGATCAGAACCTGTTTGACCAGGAATCGAAAGGCTTCGCCCCGTGACGGCTTCCAAGACTCCGCACGCCGACAATGTCCTCCGCGGCCCCGGCCACCCCGCCGGCACTGGCCATGGCGAGATCGCACGCCCCACCCGTGCCGAGGCCGAGGATGCCGTCCGCACACTGATCCGCTGGGCCGGCGACGATCCGGCGCGTGAGGGTCTGTTGGGTACGCCGGACCGGGTGGTCCGCTCCTACGAGGAGTTCTTCGCCGGTTACGCCATCGAACCGGAGGAAATCCTCGCGCGCACCTTCGAGGAGACCGACGGCTACGACGAGATGGTCGTCCTGCGCGACATCCGTCTGGAGTCCTACTGCGAGCACCATATGGTGCCGATCATCGGCAAGGCGCACGTCGCCTACCTGCCCCGCCAGCGCGTCGTCGGCATCTCCAAGCTGGCACGGCTCGTCGAAGCCTACGCCAAGCGCCTGCAAATCCAGGAGAAGATGACGGCGCAGATCGCCAACGCCATCGATCAGGTGCTCCAGCCCGAAGGCGTCGCCGTGGTGATCGAGGCGCAGCACCAGTGCATGACCACCCGCGGCGTGCACAAGACCGGCGTCACCATGGTGACCAGCCGGATGCTGGGCGCCTTCCGCAGCGATCCGTCCACCCGGCGCGAATTCCTGTCGATGATCGGCAACCCCGGCTCGCGCGCCGAATGAGCCAATCCCGCGTCAATCGGCGCGGATGCCGTGTTGGCGCAGCAGGCTGTAGAGCGTCGGGCGGCTGACCCCGAGCAGGCGCGCCGTCGCCGACAGGTTGCCGCCGGAGCGGGCCAGCGAGTCGAGCAAGGCACGCCGCTCCGTCTCGTCGCGCAGGACACGCAGGGTCGGCGGGGCGTCCCCGGTGGCCAGCCGGCGCCCTTCCAGTTCCAGGTCGGCGCGCTGGAAAGCGCGCTGCACCACCCCAGCCAACTCCTGCGCGTCGATCGGCTTGCCGCACACCTCGTGGGCGCCGCGGGCCACCGCGCGCACCGCCAGCACCCGCTGGTCGTGCGGGGCGAGCGCGATGACCTTGATCGACGGCGCCTCGCCCAGGATCAGCGACAGGGCGTCCAGGCCGTCGCCGCCGCCGTTCGGCGATTCCGCCAGTTGGGCCAGATCGACCGACAGGGCCACCACCGGCGGCCGGTGCGCCCGCACCGCCTCCAGCGCGTCCGCCACGCCGCCCGCGGCGACGATCCGGCACACCGGCAGGGCGTCCTGGACCCGGCCTTCCAGGGTGGGATCGTCATCGACGACAAGCAGCGTGCGTGGGACCATGATTCTCCAACTCTCCGACCGGGGAACGGGCCGGCGGTCAGAATCGCGGCAGGCGGCCCGTCTGTCCAAGGCGCGTTGGCATGAACACCGGCGCAATTTGGGCAAAATTGCGTCGTCGAAAGGGGTGCACCGCGGCGTTGCGCCCTCCCCTCCATCCCCCTCTCCCCCTCGCTGGGGCGGTCTGCTAAGCTCCCGGCATGAAAGGGCGAATCCGCGCCTGGGGAGCAAGGTCGAGATGGCGGCGAAGGTCACACCGGCGGTGAACGCGGCGAAGGCGGCGGGGATGCCCCACCGCCTGATGGAGTATGAGTACGACCCCTCGGCGGACGCCATCGGCCTGCACGCCGCGGCGGCGATGGGTCTGGACCCGGCGGTGGTCTACAAGACGCTGATCGTCCAGCTGGAGCCGAAGGCGCTGGCCTGCGTCATCATCCCCGTCGCGGCGAAGCTGGACCTGAAGGCGCTGGCCGCCGCCGCCGGGGCAAAGAAGGCCGATCTCGCCGACCCGACCCTGGCGGAGCGCACCACCGGCTACATGGTCGGCGGCATCAGCCCGCTGGGCCAGCGCAAGCCCCTTCCCACCTTCATCGATTCCAGCGCCGAGACCCTGCCGGAAATGGTCGTCAACGGCGGGCGGCGCGGCCTGCAGATCGCCCTGGCCCCGGCGGATCTGGCCCGCGCCACCAAGGCCGTGGTGCGGCGGATCGTGGTGCAGTAGGCGAAACGGGCGGAAGCCGTCAGCGCCGCGCGCCGGCCCACAGGGTTCCCAGCCCGGCGGCGGCGATCAGCCCCCCGCCCAGCAGCACCGCGGACGACGGGCTTTCGCCCCACCATAGGAAGCCGATGGCCGCCGAGGCCGCGATCCCCAGATAGTCGATGGGCGCCAGCACCGCCGCCGGCGCTCGGCGGAAGGCGGCGGCGTTCAGCAGAATGGCCGCCCCCGCGGCGAAACCCAGCAGCAGGAAGACCGGCAGATCCGCCGGCTTGGGCATCCGGAAGCCGGTCAGCAGGGCCGCCGGAGCAGTCAGCAGACACCCAGCCAGCACGAAGACCAGCCCGGTGGCCGCCGGCCCGTCGGCCTTGGCCGTCCGCCGGGTCGCCAGGATGCAGACCGCGTTGAGGAAGGCCATGGCGAGCATGGCGAGGCTCCACGGCTCCAGCCGCGTCGGCGGGGCGATCAGGAAGACCCCGGCCATCCCCAGCGCGACGCAGACGGCGGAGGCCGCCCCCGCCCGTTCCCCGATGGCCGGGCCGGACAGAAGCACCACGAACAGGGGCGCCGCGTAGGACAGGGCGACCAGATCGGCGAAAGGCAGATGCTGGGTCGCCGCGTAGAAGATCAGCGCCGCCCCGACGCCGCTCAGCGCCCGCACCGCGTGGCCGCCGGGCCGGGTGACGGACAGGGCGCGCCGCCCGGCCATCGCAAAAGCCGCCGCGGCGACCACCGGCAGCGACAGCAGGAAGCGCAGGAAGAGAACCTCCGCCGCTCCGTAGCGGGCTCCCAGTTCGCGGGCCAGCGCCCCGGCGGTCAGCACCAGGGCGAGCGACGCCGCCATCAACAGCGCCGCCCCCGCGATGCCGGACCGCCTTTCCGCGCCCTCGGAAACAGTCAGGCGCTTCGCGCCCTCAGAAACAGTCGGGCGCTTCGCGCCCGTTGGGACGGGCAGAACGGTCCGCTCAGCGGGCGGAATGTTCAAGCGTCGCGCACTCCCTCAGGAACTCCTCGCGCAGATCGCGCGATTCCAGCATCTCGCCATGGAAGGAGCTGTTGACCATGCGGCTGTCATGGCCGGCACGCACGCCGCGGTGGGTCTTGCACATGTGAACGGCGCTGATGCGCACGGCCAGCCCGCGCGGCCGGGTGGCCTCGACGATGAAGTTGCCGATCTGCTTGACCAGCTCCTCCTGGATCTGGAAGCGGGCGGCGAAATGGTCGACGATTCGGTCGTACTTGGACAGGCCCAGGATGTTGCCGCCCTTGGCCGGCAGGATGCCGATGAAGGCCGTGCCGTAGATCGGCATCAGATGGTGCGCGCAGGTGGAGCGCACGGCGATCGGGCCGGTAACGATCAGATGGTCGAACTCCTCGGCGTTCCGGAACTCGGTCAGCTCGGGCGCCGCCGTGAAGCGGCCCTTGAGAAGCTCGCGCACCAGCATCTTGGCGACGCGGCGCGGCGTGTCGCGGGTGTTGTGGTCGTTGCGATGGTCGATCCGCAGCACGTCGAGCAGTTCCTCGACCTTCCGCGCCGCGGCGTCGATCATGGCCGCCTCGCCCGCGGCGTCCAGCGGCGTGTTGAGCGCCTCGTTCGAGCGGCGCGCCTCCATCGCTTCCTGCACGAGGGCGAGAACATTTGCCTGCACCGTCATAAAACCCGATCCCTTCTTTGCTTTGCTTATTTTCGGCAAGGCCGACGCCGCTCGATCTCAAACCTGCCTTGCTCAAACCTGGCTTGCCGGGTCCGGACGCGGCGCCGACCCGCCGACCCGTTCCACCGGAAAATGGAGGGAGGCCCGCAGGCCGGTCCCCGCCGCGCCTTCCAGCAGCAGCCGGCCGCCATGCGCCTCCATCAGGCTCTTCACGATGCTGAGCCCCAGCCCCGATCCCTGGAAACGGCGGGTAGCGCCGTCCTCCGCCTGATAGAACGGCTGCGCGGCCTTTTCAATCTGCTCCGCCGTCATGCCGATGCCCTGGTCCTGCACGGCGATGACGAAACCGCCCCGCGGGTCCAGCCACGCCTCCACCTCGATCACCGACGGGGCGGTGCTGAACTTCACCGCGTTGGACAGCAGGTTCAGCATCATCTGCCGCACCGCCCGCTCGTCGGCCTGAAGCACCGGCCAGACCGCCCCCGCCGCCGTCCGGATCGTCCGGCCCCGCCCGGCCTGGGTGCCCAGCACCGTGGCGATGGCGGTGCCGACCACCTTGCGCGGGTCCACCGAATCGAAGGTCAGGTTGGCGTGGCCCGCCTCCATCTGGGCGACCGTCAGGATGTCGATGACCAGACCCAGCATGTGCCGGGCGCTGGTCAGGATGTAGCCCGCATACTGGGCGTGCTCCCGCTGGGCGTTCTCCCGGCGGGTGGTTTCCTTCGTGCTGCCGGACGGGACGGCGGCGGAGCGGCCGCCGCCGATGTCGCCGTCTTCGCGGATCAGCTCCGAAAAGCCGATGATCGCGTTCAGCGGGGTGCGCAGCTCGTGGCTCATGGTCGCCAGGAAGCGGGTCTTGGCCTGGCTGGCCTCCTCCGCCTGGGCGATGGCCGTCCGCAGGGCGCCGGCCATCGCCTCCATCCGGTCATGCGCCTTCCGGATGGCCCGGTTCTGGATCAGCAGCACCGTGATGAACAGAACGCCGCAGACCGCCAGACCGGCCGACAGCATGGAGAACAGTCCATGCAGATAGAGCAGATGGTCGTGTCCCTCGTCCACCAGCTCCCCACCGAACTGGGAGGCGACGGAGGCGAAGGCGTTCAGTTCGCGGTCGACGGGCTCCAGAACCGCCAGGGCGGCCAGCGCCTTGTCCGCCGGCGGCAGCGGCCCGGCCAGGATCGTGCCGACGCTGTTCAGCGCCTCCTCCAGCCGGGCCACCGTGCGGCGATGCTGCGGGTAGCGGTCCATGAAGAGGGAGGCCTGCCCCCGCCCCAGCACAGCGATGCGGTTGCGGACGATGTCCAGGCGGAGCTGCACCTCGTCCGCGTCGACCTTGGCCCCGGGAAGCGCACTGGCCAGGATGCGCTGCTCCAGCCGCGTCACCTCCCCCACCGTCTGGCTGGCGGCCCAGGCGAAGTTGTAGGGCGCGGCCCCGCGCAGCGCTTCGCCGTAGTTCACCACCAGCAGCGACAGATAGGCAGCCGCCAGGCCGAACGCGCCGGTCAGGATCGCCAGCCAGAGCCCAATGCGGCGCGTACGGTCCTCCGACGCCCAGCCCAGCAGGCGGGACAGCCGCGAGCTTCCCTTCGGCGCGGTCTCGGTCGGCGGACTCACAAGGGCTGCCTTCACTTCACGGTCAGCCGGGCGACCTGCCAGACCGAGCGTGCGAAATATTTCTGCCGGTTCGCTTCCGGATCATGGTCGAAATCATAGACGATGAACAGCGGCCCCTTGTCGCTGACCGGCATGTAGGCCCCGTCGCGCTTCAGCGCCAGGATCACCTTGCGGTTCCGCACGTCGTCCATGGGGATTTCGCCGGTGTAGTCGTTCAGCGCCGTCGCGGTCAGCGTTTCGCCGCGCGCCTCCACACGCTCCATCAGGCGGGCGAGCGGCACGCCTTCGAAGGTCACCGGCTCCTTGTACCAGGGGGTGGCGGTGGTGAAGGAGACCATGCCCAGCGCTTCCAGCATGGGACGGTCGAAGACCGCCGCACCGTCGCGGTTGGTCGCCCCGATCTGCCCCGACACGACCAGAATCGGCTTTTCCGTCGGTTCCGGCAGCGTCCCGGCGCTGGCAGCACCGGCAAATACAAACAACGTCAGGGCGACAAGACGGAAAACAACTCTATCCACCATATCGGCTAACCGTCCGCTATTCGGCCATGCAACCTTTATCATGATTGCATTCTACGAACGATCCAACGAAAATTCTGTAAAAATCAGCCGCCGAATTTTCACATACGGAAAGGTGTATCGAAATTCGTTCATATTTGTCCCGTGAAATGATCAACCCGCAACGATCCGGCATCATTGTTTCCGCCCGGATTTTCACATCTTTTCCATGCACATCCCGCCCGACGGAACGCTTATGGACGCATTGATTCCGGTTTCGGCCGCCCCGCTGCCGCTGGACGGCTACATTCTGGGAATCGGAACGAACGTGGAACCCGATCGGAACGCGGCACGGATCGCGGCCCGTCTGGCCGACCTGTTCGGTTCCGTCCTGGTCAGCCGCTTCTACCGCACGGCTCCGGTCGGCATGACGAGCGACCACCCCTTCGTCAACTACTGCGCCTATGTGCCGAGCGCGTTGGACCCCTCCTGCTGCAAGGGGCTGTGCGTGGGGGTCGAGCTGGCGCTGGGCCGCGACCGCGCCCACCCCTGCTGCAAAACGCGCGACCGCCCCGCCGACATCGACTTGATCGGGCGGGTGAACCGCTCCTTCCCGGTGGACAGCTTGGCGGCCCTGCGCCCGGACGCCTATCTGGCCGCCCCCTTCGCGGAGATCGCCGCTCTGCTCGCCGGGCGCCCCGTTCCGCCAGCGCAGGGCGAACTGTGCGCTGCCGCCCTGCCGGGTTGCCGCGACGGCTCCCCCCGGTTAGGCGAGACGCCGGCCACCGTCCACCGCGACGACGGCGCCGGTCTGATAGTGGTTCCGGAGAATGGCCTCCACCGCCATGCCGATGGCCTCCACCCCGCCCTCCTCGCCGAGCAGAGTCTCTGACAGCACGCGCGCCCGCGCCTCGGGGCCGTGCCACTCCTTGAACAGGATCGGCCCCGGCTGGACGACGTTGACCTTCACCTTGGGCGCCAGCCGCTTGGCGAAGGACAGCGCTAGGTTCTGAAGCCCGGCCTTGCTGGCGCAATAGGCGTCGAAGGCCGGGTTGGGGTTGTCGGCATAGATGTCGGTGATGTGGACGATGTCGGCCCGCCGCGCCGAACCGGCGTCCAGCAGCGACGCCAGTTCGCGGTTCAGCGCGAAGGGCGCGCGGACATGAACGGCGTGGAAGACATCGAGCTGCCGCAGCGCGTCCGCGGTGTCCGCCGCCGTCACCTCGAAGGCCGAGGCGTTGTGGATCACCGCCCGCAGGCTTCCCGCCACGCCCCGCACCGCCTCGGCCAGCCGCGGCCCGCCGTCCGGATCGGCCAGATCGCCTTGCAGACAGACCGCTCCGGCGGCGCGCAGCCGCTCCACACCGTCGGTGGGCGTGCGGTAATGGGCGACGACGGGGTGCCCCAGCGCCATCATCCGCTCGGCGAGATGCAGACCGACGCGGCGACCCGCGCCGGTGACGAGAACGGCGTCCTGCAACAGGGATGCGGTCATGGGAAAGCCTTCCATCAGATTGCGGGGCCAGCAGACTGCGGAACCGGTCGCGGAAGGAGGTGGTGACCCCGGCTGGACTCGAACCAGCTGCCTACGGTTTAGGAAACCGTCGCTCTATCCAGATGAGCTACGGGGCCACGGCGCTGAACATAGCGGCTCCGCCGCGACTTGCCAACCGTCCGTCTCGGGACGGCCCGCCGGGATGACTCGTCGGCACGGCCGACCGAAAAGGTCACCGCCGGCACCGGCGCGGCACGTGGCGCGGGCGGCGAATCCGCTGGGCTTGGGCACGCCGCTGCGTATACTGCGCCCATGGCACGCATGCTTTACCTGCGCGACATCGAGGTCGATGTGCACGTCCGTTGCCGCGCCTGCGGCCACGAGGGCGTGTTGCCGCGCGCGGACATGAACCGGCGCTTCGGACCCAACTACCCGGTCCTGTCCATCGCCCCCCACTACCGCTGCTCGCGCTGCAATTCCCGCGACACCGAAAGCCGCCCGGCGCCGCCGCCCTTCGCAACGCCGGCGACGGCGATGACCATGGAGGAGGACGCCCCGTCCTTCGCCGGGCCGCTGGCCGCCCTGCAAGGGCTGCTCGACGCGGTGCGGATCCGCGGCGACGCGATGGACGAGCCGGACGTGGAGGACGCGGCCCCGGCCATGCGGGCGCCGATCCCCTTCCCCGCCGCTCAGCCCGAACCCGACACTCTGGCAACGGATCTGGAGCTGGAACGGTTGGCTGCGGACGGTGATGCCGCTCCCGAGTCGGGCCGGCGCCCGTTGTGGGAACCGGTGTCGCTCGCCGATCTCGCCGGCCACGAGGATGACACGGCGGACACCGCCGAGCGGGACGCCGACGGGACGGAGTGGGACGACGACGAGGACTGGAGCCCGCGCCGCTGGACACTCGTGGACCAAGATGCGGACGAGGATGACGGCGAGGGCGAGAGCGAAGACGACCAAGCGGATCGGGTCGAGGGCCTGCCTCCGGCTCCGCCCGCCCGGCAGAACCACCCGGCGGTCGAGGACGATGCGGACGGCGAGGCCTCCCGCTCCTTCGACCGCACCATCGCGGCGCTGCGCAGCATTCTGGATGGCCGCGGCGACGGTGCTCCGGCTGTGGAGGTTGCGTCCCCACCGCCAGCCTTTTCGATCGAGGACGACGCCGGCAGAACCGATATCCGGGAGGCCGATCCGGACGGTGACGACGACGACGCGGAGCCGTCCAACGATGACATCCTGGGCTTCGCCATCCGTGATCCGGACAAGGCCCCGCCGCCGTGGGAGCGCCCCCGGGAGCGCGACCCCGCGCCCACCGGCAGCGAACCGCTGGACCGCACCATCGCCGCCCTGCGCAGCATGGTCCAGAAGGCCGCCGCCGACCGCGACGAGGACGAGAGCGGGGACGGCCGCGACGGCGGCGTGGTGACTCCGCTGTTCGGCCGGTCGAGCAAGCCGGCCGACGATGTCGATGTTGATCGTGATGACGACGGTCCGGAGGACGACGACGCGGAGGACCAGAAAGCCGACGCCGACGATGCCTTTTGGAACCGCAAGGGCGCGGACACAGCGGATAGGGACGACGAGCCGGAAGACCACGGCGCTCCCGTGCTGCGCAAGTCCGCCCAGGAGCAGGAGATGGAAGAGGCGTTGCGCGCCCTGCGCGCGCTCGTCGAGGCGGAAAGCGATCTGGACGACCCGCCCCACCCGGCCTGGAAACAGTCTCTTATACACATAACCGAGCCCACGAGCCTAT
>NZ_JAUQTX010000192.1:0-13725 GCF_059803775.1 Azospirillum sp. UFLA03-27
GTTATAGTCTCGTGGGCTCGGAGATGTGTATAAGAGACAGCCTCGACATCCAGGGATGACCATGCTCAAGACCCTCCTTTCCCGTCTCGGCCTCAACCGGAGCGCAAACGTTATGAGCGACCAGATCAAGACCGTCGATGCGGCCACCGTCATGGGCTGGATGAAGGACGGCTCGGCGGTGATCGTCGATGTCCGCGAGCCGCACGAACATCGCGCCGGCCACATCCCCGGCGCCACGCTGGTGCCGCTGTCGCAGTTCGACCCGGCCCGCGTGCCGGACGCGACGGGCAAGCATCTGGTCTTCCATTGCCAGAGCGGGCGGCGCTGCGGCCCGGCGTCGGCCAGGATGGCGGCCGGCGGCTACACCGGGGGTATTTACCGACTGAACGGCGGCCTGGCCGCCTGGATGGCCGCGTCCGGCCCGATCGAGCGCTGAGAGGAGGATTTCAGGGTATCGGGTCCGCGTCGGCCACGCAGCGTGCGCCGACGCAGAACTGGCGGTACAGCTCCAGCAGGATCGGGCGCACCCGGTCCGACCCGATGCGGTAGTGGATCGACGTGCCGTCCCGCCGGGTGGCGACCAGCCCCTCGTCCCGCAGCTTGGCAAGGTGCTGGGACAGGTTCGACTGTGACAGGCCGAGCCGCCGCGCGAGGTCGCCCACCGGCATCTCCCCGTCCAGCAGGCTGCACAGGATCATCAGCCGGTGGCGGCTGGCGATGGAGCGCAGGAAGGCTTCCGCCTCGGCGGCCCGCTCTTCCAGTTCGGCGGGGTCGAGCGGCGGCTCGATGGATGGCATGGGCCACGTCCACCCTTTAAATGAGGTTTCTCTAATTTATAGGCAGCCCCCCGCCGATCAAGCGGATTGTGACCGGCCTTCCTGAACCGCGGTTGAACGCCCCGTTCAGGCGAGGCTCAGACGCGCCTTGTCATGATCACTCCTGTTCGGGCGGACCTCCCGCCCCTTGCGATGGAGACAGGATCATGCACCGTTCCACCACCCTCCCTGTTCTGGCCGCGGCCTTCGCCGCCCTTCTGCTGTCCGGCTCCGCCGACGCGGGCGAGCGGGACCGCGCGGTTCAGCCCTCCTCACCGCAGCCGGTCGCCGACGCGCTGCGGACCGGTGGCGGTACCGTCTCCGGAACGGTCGCCGCGGTGGGCGCGAATTGGATGACCATCCAGGATGACAGCGCACGGACCGATGTCACGGTGCGCGGCTTCCTGCCGGACGGCATTGCACAAGGCGCGCCCATCACCGTCACCGGGCGTGTCCGCAAGGGCGGGCTGATGGCCAGCGAGATCATCCTCGCCGATGGCTCCCTGCACCGGCCATCCCGCGACCACGACGACGATTGACTGCGGAAAGCGTCCCGCCCCGGGATTAAAAGGTCCTCCCGAAACGAAAACGGAGCAGGAAATCGGGAAAATCCAGTCCACGGGGTGGAGACGTGACGTTCAGCCTGCGCGATCAACTGTCGAATCAACTGCGCTCCCTGCGCCGCTACGCCCTCGCGCTGGCGCGCAACCGCGACGATGCGGAGGATCTCGTGCAGGAGACGTTGGTGCGCGCCATTTCCGGCTCCCGGACCTTCCGGCCGAACGGCGACCTGCGCTCCTGGCTGTTCGGCATCCTGCACAACGTCCACGTCAACGGGGTGCGGCGGGAGCAGGTGCGGGCGCGCGGCGCCTCGACCATCGAGGCCATGACCCACGGGCAGATGCCGCCCAACCAGCCGGACCATGTCGAGCTGATGCGGACCATCGAGGCCTTCGCCACCCTTCCCGACGAGCAGCGCCGCGTCCTCACCCTCGTCGCCGTGGAGGGGATGAGCTACCAGGAGGCCGCCCGCCAGCTGGACATTCCGCTCGGCACGCTGATGTCGCGTCTGGCCCGCGGACGGGAGGCGCTGCGTGTGGAGATGGGCCACCGGGAGATGGGCCGCCGGGAGATGGACCAGCGCGACCGCGCCCAGACCGCGCTGCGGGCGGTGAGGTGAGCCATGGGTGGTGATCCCATCAGCCTCAACCAGGACGCCGACCTGCATCTCTACATGGACGGCGAGATGGAGCCGGCCCGCCGCGCCGCCTTCGAGGCGCGGCTCGCCGCCAACCCGGCCCTGGCCGCCAAGCTGCACGAGTACCGGCACCAGCAGGAGATGCTGAAGCTCGGCCTCGACATGATGGCCAGCGTTTCGGTGCAGGAGACCGAAACGCTGGCCGGGCGCCTGCGCTGGCGCCTGGACATGGACCGCTTCTCCCGGCGGGTCGCCCCGCTGGCCGCCGCGATGCTGCTGGTCATGGGGGGATGGAGCCTGACCATGTGGGTGCAGTCGGGCGGGGCCGCCGGGCCGCAGCTGGCCGGCGAGGTCGACGACGTCCCGGCCTTCGCCGACGAGGCGGCGGACGCGCATTCCAAGGCCGTCGCGCTCAACACGCTGCAGCCGGCCCCGCCCCAGACGAACGTCATACCGGTCCCGGTTCAGACCGCCCAGGTGCCGCTGCCGGAGGGCCGCGGCATGACGGTGGCGCTTCCCGCCATCGGTCCGGAACTGACCCTGATCCGGGCCAGCATCGTGCCATGGAACCATGGCACCGCTCTCCAGTTTCTCTACAGGGAGCCGGACGGCGAGTTGCTGACGCTGTTCGTCGCCTCCGGCGGTCCGGCGCAGGACGGCACGCTGCACACCGTCGTGCAGGACAGCCTGCGGCTCGTCTATTGGCGGGCCGGGCTGGTCGCCTACACCGTCACCGGCAACAAAGCCGACGGCGATCTGCTGACCGTCGCCAAGAAGATGGCGGACAGCATCCGCCGATCCTGACACCGCGCCGCCCTGAAACCTTATCGGGCGGAGCCCCACCAAGCCTGTGGAGCCCAGCCATGAGCCTGTACACCGATCCGGACGAGCGGAACGGCCATCCGCTGGACATGATCGAAACCTTCGTCGCCCGCGAGCATTGGGAACCGATCCTGCGGCAGGCCGCCTTCAACGGCATGGTGCTGGGCGCGGTAACCCTGTTCCTGGGGCTGGACGCGCTGCCCGGCCTCGCGATCATCCACTTCATCACCTTCGCGTCGGGCATGGCCCAGGGCTTCCTGGCGCTGCGCCTGGAGGAGAGCGGACAGGACGAGGCCGCCGTCGCCGTGGGGCGCCGCTCCATGGCCGCCTTCACGCTGGCCTCGGTCACGCTGCTGCTTATGCCCTTCGCGGCCTGATCCGCGCAGAAGTCACGCGCTTGACCGGCCGTTCCGTGTCATGGTCCCCGTTCCGCCGGGGACCTCCCCCGGCCGGGGGTTTCAAGACGGGGACTGGAACAGCCGATGCGGGGCAGGCAGACACGCTCCGGGAGCCGGATGCAGATCCGTGCGCCCTATCTCGACCCGGTGCGTGTGGGGGAGACCTCGGGGAATCTGCGCTGCCGCTGCTGCGGGCGGCCCGACGGGGTGGTCGTGCGCTGTCTGCCCGACGGACGCTGGTACGACGGGGCGGATGAGACGTGGCGCGACGGTCGCGGGCGCCGGGTGCCCTGGCCGGAGGCCACCGTATACGCTGCCACCACCGACATCCTGGTCAGCGTCGAGGCGCTGCGCATCACCCGCTCCGCGGTCGAGCGGGTCCGCCTGCTGTGCAACCGCTGCCGCCGACTGGAGGGCGCCGTCCATGGCCGCGCCCGTGCCCGGATCAGCATCCTGCTGCGCCGGGCCATCGGCGACCTGTTCCTTGGCCGCTACGACGATCCCGCCGTTCTCACGGCGTTGGTCGACCTCTATCGCAAGGACGGCTGAGCGACGATCCGCGCCTCAGCCGGCGGTGTCCTCGGCCGTCCCGCCGTCGAGCCGTGCCGCCAGCTGTGCAACCGCTGCCGCCGGCTGGAGGGCGCCGTCCATGGCCGCGCCCGTGCCCGGATCAGCATCCTGCTGCGCCGGGCCATCGGCGACCTGTTCCTTGGCCGCTACGACGATCCCGCCGTTCTCACGGCGTTGGTCGACCTCTATCGCAAGGACGGCTGAGCGACGATCCGCGCCTCAGCCGGCGGTGTCCTCGGCCATCCCGCCGTCGAGCCGTGCCGCCAGCTCCCGACGCGCCAGCAGTTCCGGCGCCACCGACGCCGCAGGAACCGTGGCGGGCAGACGACCGTAGGCGCCAATGCCGAAGGCCCCGGCGTCGCCGACGATCCACTCCTCGGCGGGTGGGGACGGCGGGGGCGTTTCGATCTTCCGGAACAGCGCCGCGGCAGAGGCCAGCGCGGAGGAAGCGGTGAGCGGGATCGTGGAATTCGCGCGTTCGGTCCGGCCCTGCATGGCCAGGACTTCATCGTGTGCATCGGACATGGGCCTCTCCCTCACCGCGTGACGAAGGGTAACGCTGGAACTGTGGCATGGAAGTCACGCTCCGTCCAATTGCACGAACGGATGAACCGCCGCTTGGACAACAGTCCGCCCCTACCGCCGGTTCATAAGCAATTAGGGGGAATAGGTTCCGGGGAAGCCGCGCGACGATCCCGGCTGTTCACCCTGTGGCACGGCAACGGGGAGTGACGGCAGACGCATGGGACGGTTCTTCCGCTGGACGGCGACCCTGCTGCTTCTGGCCGCCTTGGGCGGGGCGGCGATGGTGGGAACGGGCGCGGTCGCGGTTCCGCCCCGCTACGACCCCTGGGCGCCGCTGGACATCGGGGACGTGCCGAACCTGCTGACCCGCCTCAAGCTGTCCCGGCTGGACGGTGCGCCCCGGCAGTGCCACGCCATTCTGGGCGCAACGGACTTGCGTTTCAGTCCGGTGACCGACCGCCAGGCGGAGGATGGCTGCGGCCTGACCGACGCGGTGCGGGTCAGCCGCTCGGCGGTGGCCTTCAACGGCGGCTTCACGGTCACCTGCCCGCTCGCCGCCGCCTGGATGCTGTTCGAGACGCACACGCTCCAGCCCGCGGCGCAGCGGCATTTCGGCCAGCGGGTGACGCGGGTGCGGCATCTGGGAAGCTACGCCTGCCGCAACGTCTACGGCCGGGCGGAGGGGCGACGCAGCGAGCACGCCACCGCCAACGCCCTCGACATCGCCGGCTTCACGCTGGCCGACGGCACCACGATCGCCCTGCCCGGCGACTGGAGTCCGGCAGATGGGCGTAAAGGCGCCTTCCTGCGCGAGGTGCGCGACGGTGCCTGCGAGGTGTTCCGCGCGGTGCTGGGCCCCGACTACAACGAGGCCCACCGCGACCACTTCCACCTCGACATGGGAGCCTACCGCGTCTGCCGGTGAGCCGACGCCGCCGGATCAGGCGCTGTGGTAGGCCAGCACGCCGTCGGCGCGCGTCTCGATGCGCAGCTCGCCGCGCCCGACCATGTGGTTGAGGTGGGCCAGCGCCTCGCCGAAGGCGAAGCTCAGCTGGTGCGAATCCAGCGCCCGGCGGAACAGCACCGGAACCAGCTCCTTGCAGCTCAGCGGCTTGGCGCGGCAGGCCTCGGCGATCTGCGTGCAGCGGTCGGCGTGGTGGGCCTCCAGCGCGCGGGTGCGGTGGGCCAGCCCGTAGAAGGGCAGCCTGTGCCCGGACAGGACCAGAGCGTCCGCCGCCACCTCCTCGCGGATCGCGGCCAGCGACGACAGGTAGAGCCCCAGCGGGTCGGCCTTGGGCTGCATCGCCGAGACGCTGACGTTGGGGGAGATGCGCGCGATGACCTGATCGGCGGCGAGGAACAGCCGGTCGGCGGCGCAATAGAGCATCGCCTGCTCCGGCGAATGGCCGCCGCCGGTCAGGATGCGCCAGTCGCGCCCGCCCAGCCGCAGGGTCTGGCCGGGAATCATCCGCTCGAAGCCGGGGGCCAGCCCGGTCGTGCGGTTCAGGTAGCTGAGGCCGCGGCCGAGCATCTGCTGGATCTCGTCGGGCGACAGGCCGCCGGATTGGTAGAACGTCTCCTGCGCCTCCAGCGCCTGGGGGTCGCGGCCCTGCTGCAGCAGCTTGGCGTAGAAATACTCGCTCTGCGTCATGTGCAGCGGTGGGGCGAAACGCTCGTGCAGCCAGCCGGCCAGACCGACATGGTCGGGGTGGAAGTGGCTGACCACCAGCCGGACGATCGGCTTGCCGCCCAGCGGGCCGCGCAGCAGACGGTCCCAGCAGTCGCGGCTGACGTCGTCGCCCAGCCCGGTGTCGAACAGCGCCCAGCCGTCCCCTTCCTCGAAGAGGTAGAGATTGACGTGGTCCAGTGCGTAGGGCAGCGGCAGGCGCAGCCACAGCACACCCGGCGCCACCTCCCGGACCGTTCCATTATCCGGTGCTTCGGAAAACGGATGGCGGATGAGTTCGGCGTCGTCTTTCACCCTGATGATCCTCCTTGCGCTGCGGTGCCCACGGGTATCCTGGCTACCCGTTGGTTCGCGTCCGGTCAACTATCCGCAGATAGAACATTCCGACCATTGACGCACCTCGTGTTTCGTTTCACACCCGCTCCGCCGCGGGAGCATCAAGGGATTCGCGACGAATGCGCCGCGCACCGGTTAACGAAAGGGCATTGCCAAAGGAGAATACCCGGATGACCACCGCAACGTTCAGGATCATCCGCCACGCCGACGGGCCGGTTTTCTTTGATGACCGGACGATCACACTCGCGGAGGCGCAGATCATCGTCAACGACGCCATCGCACGGGGCGATCTGGAGGTCGGGTCCTTCCTGCGAATCGATGACGAGGAGCTGGTGATCGAACGGGAGGTTGCGGGGTAGACGGCGCACCGCCCACCCCGATCCGTTCGAAGCCGTCAGCTCCCAGGTCAGCTCATGGCGACGAGGCTGGCGTTGCCGCCCGCCGCCGCGGTGTTGACGCTGATCGACCGCTCGTTCAGCAGCAGGTCGAGGTCGTAGCCCTCGCCCCGTCCCGCCGCCAGCGCCTCGGCGGTCGCCGCCTGCACCAGCAGGATCGGGCCGGGAAGCTCCGCGACGCGCCGGTTGATGGCGGTCACGCGCTCGCGGTCGCCTTCCACCAGAACCGCGGCGAGCGGCCCGACGTCGCGCCAATCCGCCGTGGTCCGCACCCGCGCGGCCAGCGCCGGCGGCAGGCCGCGCAGCAGCTCGCCAAGCTCCGGCGGGGCGTCCACCGCAGCGCTGTTGCCCGTCGCCAGGACCGCGCCGAGTTGGAGCAGCAGACCCGTCCGCGTCTGAGGCAGCAGCAGGACGCGGCCCCGCCCATGCAGTTCATAGAGGTTGCGCTCGCCCACTGGGCCGTTCAGTTCGGCACCGCCGCCGATGGCGCTGCGCGCCGCATAGCCGGCGCAGCGCGACGCCTCCGCCGTGAAGCCCTTGGCGCGCAGCCACTCGCCGTAGGCCAGCCCCGCCGCGCGCGCCGCGTCCGGGCCGCGGAACTCCAGCCAGCCCTTGGGGCGGCGGCTGAGCAGGCGGGAGAGGTAGAGCGGGCCGCCCGCCTTGGGACCGGTGCCCGACAGGCCGTGGCCGCCGAAGGGCTGCACCCCGACCACCGCGCCGATGGTGTTGCGGTTGACGTAGACATTGCCCGCGCCGATCCGTTCGGTCACCCGCTCGACGGTGGCGTCGATGCGGGTGTGCAGGCCGAAGGTCAGGCCGTAGCCGGTGGCATTGATGGAGTCGACCAGGGCGTCCAGATCGTCGCGGCGGAAGCGGACGACGTGCAGGACCGGGCCGAAGACCTCCCGCTCAAGCTCGTCGATCCCGCCGATCTCGATCACCGTCGGGGCGATGAAGGTGCCGTCCGCCGTCTCGGCGGGCAGCGGCAGGAACTCCACATTGCGGCCCTTGGCGCGCATCGCCTCGATGTGGGCGGCGATGGTGGCGCGGGCCTCCTCGCTGACGACCGGACCGACATCGACCGCCAGCCGGTCCGGGTTGCCGATGCGCAGCTCCCGCATGGCGCCCTTCAGCATGGCGAGCGTGCGGTCGGCAACGTCCTCCTGCAGGCAGAGGATGCGCAGGGCGGAGCAGCGCTGCCCGGCGCTGTCGAAGGCGGACGCGATCACGTCGCCGACCACCTGCTCGGCCAGGGCTGAACTGTCCACGATCATGGCGTTCTGACCGCCGGTCTCGGCGATCAGCGGGATCGGCGCGCCGTCTGGGAGCAGGCGCCCGGCGAGCTGGCGCTGGATCAGCCGCGCCACCTCGGTGGAGCCGGTGAACATCACGCCGCGCACCGCCTCATTCCCGACCAGGGCGGCGCCGACCTCCCCCGCGCCGGGCAGAAGCTGGAGCGCCCCGGCGGGGACCCCGGCCGCGTGCAGGATGCGCACCGCCTCGGCGGCGACCAGCGGGGTTTCCTCGGCCGGCTTCGCCAGAACCGGGTTGCCGGCGGCCAACGCCGCGGCGATCTGGCCGGAGAAGATGGCGAGCGGGAAGTTCCACGGGCTGATGCAGACCACCGGCCCCAGCGGGCGGTGGGTGGCGTTGTCGAAACGGTCGCGCACCTGCGCCCCGTAATAGCGCAGGAAGTCGATGGCCTCCCGCACCTCGGCGATGGCGTTGGGCAGCGACTTGCCGGCCTCGCGGACGATCAGGCCGAGCAGGGTCGGCATCCGCTCCTGCATCGTGTCGGCGGCACGGAACAGGCAAGCGGCGCGCTCCTCCGGCGGGGTGGCGGCCCAGGCGGGCGCCGCCGCGACGGCGTGGCCGAAGGCCTCCGCCACCAGGGCCTCGCTCGCCTCGGTCACCGTGCCCACCACGTCGCGGCGGTCGGCGGGGTTGCGCACCGGCTGGGCCTGCCCCGCCCGCTCGCCGTCCGCCAGCAGCGGCGCAGCGGTCCAGGTCATTTCGGCGCTGGCCGACAGGGCGGCGGACAGGCGGGCCAGCTCCGTCTCGTCGGACAGGTCGATGCCGGCGGAATTGGCCCGCTCCGGCGCGTAGAGGTTCCGCGGCAGGGCGATCAGCGCGTGCGGCGCGCCCAGCGGGGCGATGGCCCTGGCGACCGCCACCGGATCGGCCACCAACTCGTCGACCGGGACCGCCGGGTCGGCGATGCGGTTGACGAAGGAGCTGTTGGCCCCGTTCTCCAGCAGGCGGCGGACCAGATAGGCCAGCAGCGTCTCGTGCGTGCCGACCGGCGCGTAGATGCGGCAGGGCCGCTTCAGCGGTCCGACGACCTCCTTGTAGAGCGGCTCGCCCATGCCGTGCAGGCACTGGAACTCGTACTTGCCGACCTGGAAGTCGCTGCCGGCCATCTCGTAGATGGTGGCGAGCGTCTGGGCGTTGTGGGTGGCGAACTGCGGGAACACCGCCTCCGGAGCGGCGAGCAGCTTGCGGGCGCAGGCGACGTAGGAGACGTCGGTGTAAACCTTGCGCGTGTAGACCGGGAAGTCGGGCAGCCCGTCGAGCTGGGCGCGCTTGATCTCGCTGTCCCAATAGGCGCCCTTGACCAGACGGATCATCAGCCGGTGGCCGCTGCGCTGCGCCAGATCGACCAGGAAGTCGATGACGTAGGGGCAGCGCTTGCCGTAGGCCTGGACGACGAAGCCGATGCCGCTCCAGCCCGCCAGATCCGGGTCGAAGCACAGCGATTCCATCAGGTCGAGCGACAGCTCCAGCCGGTCGGCCTCCTCGGCGTCGATGTTCAGGCCGATGTCGTAGCCCTTGGCGAGCAGCGCCAGCGCCTTGACGCGCGGCAGCAGTTCCTCCATCACCCGGTCGGCCTGGGCGCGGGAATAGCGCGGGTGGATCGCCGACAGCTTGATCGAGATACCCGGCCCCTCATAGACGCCCCGCCCCGCCGACGCCTTGCCGATGGCGTGGATGGCATTCTCGTAGTCGGCGTAGTAGCGCACGGCGTCCTCCGCCGTCAGCGCCGCCTCGCCCAGCATGTCGTAGGAGTAGCGGAAACCTTCGGCCTCCATCGGACGGGCGTTTGTCAGCGCCTCCTGGATGGTCTGGCCGGTGACGAACTGCTCGCCCATCATGCGCATGGCGAAATCGACGCCACGGCGGATCAACGGCTCGCCGCCGCGCGCGATCAGGCGCGTCAGGGCGGAGGACAGCGCCTGCTCGCCGCCCGCCGAGGTCAGCTTGCCGGTGATCAGCAGGCCCCAGGTGGCGGCGTTGACGAACATCGAGCCGCCCTTGCCGAGATGCGCCTGCCAGTCGCCACCGGCGATCTTGTCGCGGATCAGCGCGTCGCGCGTCGCATGGTCGGGGATGCGCAGCAGCGCCTCCGCCAGACACATCAGCGCCATGCCCTCCTGGCTGGACAGGCTGTATTCGTGGATCAGCCCCTCCACGCCGCGGCCCCGCGGCTTGGCGCGCAGGGCGGTGATCAGCTTGCGGGCGGTGGCTGCCGCCGCGGTGATGACACCGGGGGGAAGGGCCGCCTGCTCGAACAGGAAGGGCAGGCATTCCGGCTCGGGCCGGCGGTAGGCGGCGGTGATCGCGGCGCGCAGCTCGGTCGCCGGACGGATGGGCCGGGCGAAGTCCGCGAAGGGCGCCGCGCGGCCGGAGGCGGCGGACGGGGAAACGGTCCGGGTGTCGATCGGGTTGGTCATGCTGTTCATCGGTGTCGTCCGCTCGAATCCGCAGGCCGGGGGCGAGCCGGTCCCTGATGGTGAAATGGGGTGTGCTTCTCAGGCTTTCGGGCCGGTTCCGCCCAGTTCGGCAGCGCGTTGGGCCGCCGCGCGCAGGGTCGCGTTCAACAGACTCTGGAGGTGGTCATCGGCCATCAGCTTGGAAAGGCCGGCCGCCGTGGTTCCGCCGGGGGAGGTCACGCCGGCGCGAAGCTCGGCCGCCGGCTGGCCGGTGGCGCCCATCAGCGCCCCCGCCCCCTCGACCGTGGCGCGGGCCAGCCGTTCCGACACGTCGGCGGGCAGCCCCACCTCCACCCCGGCGCGGGTCAGGCACTCCACGAGATAGAAGACATAGGCGGGGCCGGAGCCGGACAGCGCCGTGGCGGCGTCGACCAGTGCCTCGTCGGTCAACCACTCCAGGCTCCCGACGGCGGTCAGCAGGGAGGCGGCGCGCGCCTTCCGATCAGCCGGACAGCCCGCCTCGGCCACCGCGACGGTGGCGCCGCGCCCGACCGCCGCCGGAAGGTTCGGCATCGCCCGCACCACGCTGCCCGCCGCCGGGAACAGGCGGCGCAGATCGGCCAGCGTCTTGCCCGCCATGATCGACAGCACCAGCGTGTGCGCCGCCAGCGTCGCCTGCACGCCCGCTGCGGCGCTCTCCACCATCTGCGGCTTGACCGCGACCACCAGGGTATCGACTGGAGCGGTATCGACCGCGGCGCCGTCCGCCGGATTCAAGCGGACGCCGGTCCGCGCGGCCAGTTCGACCAGATCCGGCGCGGGGCTGGGGTCGGTAACCGAAATGGCGGAGGCCGGCACGCCCTGCGCCAGCCAGCCGCGCAGCATGGCGCCGCCCATGCGTCCGGCACCCAGCAGAAGGATCGTGCCGCCGCCCGGCGCCGATCCGGCGCCATCCGCGGCATTGGGGCCAATGTCGAAGGTCACGGTGTCTCTCACCCGATCCAATTCGTCTTCTCAAGGCCGCCGTGTTCGCTTTGTTTTGCTTGTTCCACTGCGGCATCCGCAGACTATCGCGGAGTTCACCGTGCCTCCATGGTTGTTTTCGCCATCAGACCGCGATAACAACGGCTGAGGACGGTATGGAGCGCGAAAATGACGGAGCTTGATCGGACCGACCGGCGCATCCTGGCGATTTTGCAGATGGACGGACGGATTTCCGCCGTGGATCTGGCGGAGCGGGTCGGCCTGTCGCCCACAACCGCCGGCGAGCGGATGCGGCGTTTGCTGAAGGACGGCTATGTGACGGGGTTCACGGCGCGGCTCGATCCGCACCGGTTGGGATTCGGGCTGATGGTGTTCGTCGAGGTGTTGCTCGACAAGACGACGCCCGACGTGTTCGACCGCTTCGCCCAGGCCATCCGACACGCGCCGGAGGTTCTGGAATGCCACATGGTGGCCGGCGGATTCGATTATCTGGTGAAGACGCGGGTGGCCGACATGGCGGCCTACCGGCGGTTCCTGGGGGATGTGCTGCTGTCGCTGCCCGGCGTCCGGGAAACCCGAACCTACGCGGTGATGGAGGAGGTCAAGAACGACGGCCCCCTCCCCCTCTGACTCCTGAGCATGTAAGACGCCCGGTCACGACACCCGGACGGGAGCCACCGGGCGGCGGGCCGGAAGAATGACCCGCACCGTGGCGTGCAGCGTGGCCAAGCCCAGGACCGACAGCGCCGTCAGGAAGCCGGTCAGCAGAAGCGCCAGCACCAGAAAGACCATCGTCTCCATGTCATACCTCCTTGCATTGCATGGAGGGAGGCTACGCCCGGACCGGCTCAGACGGATTGACCCGAGTCAATGGATGGCCTGATTTCGGAACCATCCCCTTTATTGTCCGCATCGCCGCCATCGCTGGCTGCGCAGCGCTCATCCCGGCATCGCCGCTGCGATGGGTGTCGACAAGGCGTTTCCCGCCGGTTGTGACGCCGAATCACCTCGCCACCGGGGCGGATCGGCCTCACTGTGACCGGGATATCACGCATTTGAGATTTATTATCCTAAAATCGTCCCATTTAAGGCCACAGCGAAGTGGCTAGTCTTAAGGGGTAAGCCAAAAGGCGCAAGCGCTAACCGAAAGGATGGGGACGCACCGACCGCGTGCCTGCCCCGCCGGCCACCAACCGCGGTGGCATCCCCACAAGGAAGAGAGTGCAGACCATGGACGATCTGGGTATCGACCTCCACCACCAGGATCTGACCGACCACACCAACTATGCTGGTGATCTCGGTGCCGACACGGCGCATCTGACCATCCGCGAGACCCCTGTGTCCACCGCCGATGCCTACGCGACGCCGACCTCCCTCCTCCAGGCGCAGGCCCTCCAGGCCGTGCAGCCGCTGGCCCTGGCCGATGCCTCCGCGACCGCCGACAACGCCACGAAGATCGTCATCAACGCCGCCGGCAACGTGGCGGGCGGCGTCGCCCCGCACTTCAAGGTGATGGTGGACGGCAAGGTCATCGGCGAAGGTTCCGCCGGCACCGACGCCAAGGACTTCACCTTCAACGCCAACGTCACGGCGGATCAGGCCCACAAGATCCAGATCCAGTACGACAACGACGGCATGGCGAACGGCCAGGACCGCAACCTGATCGTCAACAAGATCACCATCAACGGCCACGCGCTCGACGCGGCCGACCCGTCGGTGACCTACGACAAGGGCGCGCTGGACGGCAAGGACGTGGTCAAGGGCCAGTCCGGCATGTGGTGGAACGGCACTCTGGTCGTCGCCGCGCCGAAGGACTTCTTCCCCGCCGCGACCGCCGAAGCGGTGACAGGCGCCACGAAGATCGTCGTCAACGCCGCCGGCAACGTGGCGGGCGGCGTCGCCCCGCACTTCAAGGTGATGGTGGATGGCAAGGTCATCGGTGAGGGTTCCGCCGGCACCGCCGCCAAGGACTTCACCTTCAACGCGAACATCGCCGCCGGTCAGGCCCACAAGGTCCAGATCCAGTACGACAACGATGGCTTCGTAAACGGTCAGGACCGCAACCTGATCGTCAACAAGATCACCATCAACGGCAACGCCGTCAATCCGACCGACGCCTCCGTCACCTATGACAAGGGCGCGCTGGACGGCAAGGACGTGGTGAAGGGCCAGTCCGGCATGTGGTGGGACGGCACGCTGGTCGTCGCCGCGCCGAAGGAGTTCTTCCCCTCCTCGACCACGACACCTGTCTCTTATACACATCTCCGAGCCCACGAGACTATAAC
>NZ_JAUQTX010000193.1:0-5628 GCF_059803775.1 Azospirillum sp. UFLA03-27
GGTTGTTTGCGTCGTGCCATGCGGGGCCTCCTTCGGTCCCGAAGTTATGGCCCGTACACGAAATTTCAGACAGTCCCAGCGCGCCTGAAGGATGTCGAGCTTGCCGCGGCCATACATCTGCCCCTCGGTCTGACCGTTGGACCAGGGCAGGGTAATTGCCGCGATGAAGGCATCCCGGTCCTTGGCGATCCCGTTGGCGAAAGACGCCACCAAGCTCGCCTTGGCCCGCTGCAGCCAGGGCTCGAACTCCTCGGCGCTCTTCTTCCGGATCATCCACTGGAACGCCGCAACGATCTCGCGCACCTCGACCAGCAGCGGCACGCCGCCCTCGATCGCCGCGACCGTCACCGTCTCCGCTTTGCTCAGAGCATCCCGGCCGATGGTGAGCAAGCGCGCGATCGTCCGCGCCGCCGGCGTACGGCCGAGTGCACCGGTCTGCGCTTGGTCTGAGCGCCGGCGGCGCGTCGTCCATTCCCCCACGACACGCAGGCTGCTCCGGAACCCACTCCTCCTCAACTGGCGCCAGAGCTCCGCCGCGTTGTGCTGCCCGGCAGCCCACTGTGCATCCAACCAGGGGAGATGCAGGTCAAGCGAGCTTTCCCGGATCCGGAAGATGTCGGACCGCTGGCCGCGCACGACCTTGCGGAGGAGCTTGCGGCTGTGGCCGGTACGGCGGACGATCTCCTTGATGGCGACACCCTCCTTGGCCAGGGCGAGAATGACGCCGTTGGTCTCCTCCCGGCGCAGATAGCCCTCGTACTGAATGCGTTCCGCCGCGGTGAGCAGGGTGGGATCGACGATCGCTGCACCGATGGCGGCGCGGATCTGGCGCATCGACTTGCGCACGGCATCCAGGAAGGCATGGCTGGTGTTCTCCATGAGGTGCCAGCGGTCGGCGACCTGGATCGCGTGCGGCAGCACGGTCGAGGCCGCTTGAGCGTAGGCGCCACTGTGGTCGCGCGCCACGATGGCGATCTGCGGCTGGTCCGGCAGCCACTCCTCCGTGGTCGCCGGCTCGCGGTTAGGCAGCAGAGCGATCGTGCGGCGGCGATCGAGGTCGCAGACAAGCGTTCCGTAGCGCTGGTTACGCCGCCACGCCCAATCGTCAATGCCGATGGCTGAAGGTGGCAGGAACTCAGGACTGCCGAACCGCCGCATGGTGCGCAGGGGCGTATCCTTGGTGATCGGCACCATCAGACTCGTCCCAGCCGCGCCGCGGGGCGTCCACCGAGGGCGAGACCAGGATGATGGACGACATCGTCGAGCCGCGCCGTTCGCCTGGCCTATGGCTTCAGAACATCCGGATCGAAGCGCTCGGTAAGGATCCGGCGCCGACAGGTTGGAACATCGCAATGGAAGCGCCGCGCTTGGAGGTGCGGGCGGACGGTACGCCCCCGAGAGCGGCAGGTCGAAGAGGAGGCGCTGGTACCGGCTGTGCACCCGAAACGAGTGTCCGCCGCACGCCGGGCAGGAGCTGAACGCGGCTGCGGAGCGCACCGTGATTTGAACGGCGAGGCCGACGTCCGCCGCCTCGACGACCACGAAGCCGGGCGGCACACCCCCCGTGCAGCGATGCGACTGAGCCATGATGCTGATTCCGCTGGTGAAACCAGAGCCAGCAACAGCCCAGCACCATCAAAACTGCGACAGAGCCCCGTTTCGGTGCCGATTCACAAACCTGCCAGAAATGTTCATTTTACGTTCTATCCCGAGAAAGGGCTCTGCATTCTAAAAACCTTTGGTTTCTAATTCAATCCAATCGCGACATCTTTCCGTGTGGAGCATCCCTTCGCGGCTGATGTATGCGTGATCTCGCGGGGAGCAAGAAAATATTGAGAAAATAGGGATTTTTACGGGTGTACTTCCGCGCTTCCGACCAGTAACGCGTCACGAACGCTCCTATATACCAATAATTAGCTCTTGGTCGTGCATTGATCTGTCTGGGGCCGGTGTGTGTGCCGGCCGCGTGACGTGAGGGCTGAAAGATCGTGGCGAATCCAACCTTCACTATGATCGGCACCAACAGCTTCGGCCTTTCCGACACCGGAAGCGAGGCCGCCCCGGTGCTGGCGGATCTGGATGGTGATAGCGATCTCGACCTCCTGGTCGGCAACGCGGACGGAAACACGCTTTTCTTCCGGAACACCGGAACGACGCTGTCGCCGACCTTCACTCTGGACAGCACCAATCCCTTCGGGATCACCAACGTCAGCGCGGGCGGCGCGCTTCCCGGTCTGGTGGACATCGACGGCGACGGCGACCTCGACCTGTTCATCGGCAACCACAGCGGCAGCACCCTTTTCTACCGCAACAACGGGACGTCACCGCAGGCGCCGAACTTCTCGCTGGAAGGCACCAACCTGTTCGGCATCCAGGGCGCGGGCGGATTCGGGGCGCCGGCCCTCGCCGATCTGGACGGCGACAACGACCTCGACCTTCTGATCGGCAACTCGGCCGGCGACCTCCTCTATTTCCGCAACGACGGGACGGCGCAGGCGCCAAGTTTTGTGCTCGTCGGCACCAACCCCTTCAGCCTGACCCGCGACGCCGGCGGCTATTCGGCGCCCGTGCTGGTGGACTTCGACGGGGACGGCCTCGTCGATCTCATCAGCAAGAGTTCCATCTACCTCAACACTGGGACGACGGCGGCGCCGACCTTCGCGCTGCTCGCCGGCAACCCCTATGCGGGCCGGGCGCCGGGGGCGTACCCGCGGCCGACCCTGGGCGATCTCGACGGCGACGGCGACCGCGACATGGTGGTCGGCGTCGACGACGGCAATCTGGAGTATCTGCGGAATCTCGCGCCGGTCATCGTGACGCTGGGCGATGGCGGCAACACGATCACCCTGTCGCAGATCAACACGCTGACCGGCGGCACCGGAACCGACGTGGTGTCGCTGCTGACCATCGGGGCGACCTACACCGTCACCGGGGTCGAGACGCTGACCGGCAACACGGCGATCGACCTGGTGTTTCTGGGCAGCGGCGGCAACACAATCGAGGTGAGCCGGGTCGAGCGACTGAACGGCGGCTCGGGCACCGACGTCGTCACGCTGGGCAGCCTCGGCAATACAATCGAGGTGAGCGGTATCGAGACGCTGACCGGCGGCATCGGCAACGATTATGTGTACCTCAACGTCGGCAGCACGCTTCTGATCGAGGGCATCGAAACGCTGACCGGCAGCACCGGCACCGACATCGTGACGCTGGACGGCAGCGCCTCCACGCTGACGGTCTCGAAGCTGGAAACGCTGACCGGCACACCGGGCACCGACGTGGTGACCTTCGCCAGCGGCGGCAACAGCACGCTGGTGAAGGGCATCGAGACGGTGATCGGCGCTTCCGGCGTCGACATGGTGACGCTGGACAGCGGTGGCCGCACGCTCACGGCCCGTCTGCTGGAGACCGTGATCGGCGGCTCCGGCAGCGATCTGGTGACGATCGGCAGCGGCGGCGGCACCATGATGGTCCAGTTGGTGGAGACCGTGACGGGCTCCGCCGGCAACGACGTGGTGATTCTCGCCAGCGGCGGCAGCACCCTGCTGGTGAACGGGATCGAGACGCTGACCGGCGGCATCGGCACCGACATGGTGACGCTGGGCAGCGACGGCGGCACGCTGCTGGTCCGGCTGGTGGAGACCTTGATCGGCGGCATCGGCACCGACATGGTGACGATCGGCACCGGGGGCAGTTCGACCACGGTGATCGGGTTCGAAACGATCATCGGCGGCTCCGGCCCCGACGTGGTGAGGCTGGGTGACGGCGGCAACACGCTGTTCCTGTGGCGGGTCGAGACGCTGATCGGCGGCACCGGCACCGACGTGGTGACGTCCGGCACCGCCGGCAACACGATCAAGGTGACCGGGATCGAGTCGCTGACCGGCAGTTCCGCCACCGACAGCATCACGCTGGACTCCGGCGGGTACACCATCTGGGTGAGCGGCGTCGAAACGCTGCAGGGCCTCGTCGGGACCGACGTCGAAGTGGTGACGCTGGCCGACGCGGGCTCCACCATCTTGGTGAACCGCCTGGAAACGCTGATCGGCGGGTCCGGAAGGGACGTGGTGACGTTCTCCGCGACCGGCGCCACCATGGAGGTGAGCGGCCTGGAGACGCTGATCGGAAACTCCGGTGTGGAAAACATCACGCTCCGCGACAGCGCCGGCAGCACGCTGGCCGTGTCGCGGGTGGACACCTTGATCGGCTCCACCGGCACGGACGTGGTGACCCTCCTGAGCGGCACCTCCAACAACACCATGACGGTGAGCGGCATCGAGACGCTGTTCGGCAGCGACATCGGCGACACCGTGACGCTGGGCAGCGGCGGCAACACCCTCCTGGTGTCGCGGGTCGAGACGCTGTTCGGCGGTTCCGGCACCGACCTGGTGACGCTGGACAGCGGCGGCAACACCATCCTGATCCGGCTGCTGGAGACGCTGACCGGCGGTTCCGGCACCGACGTGGTGACGGTCGGCACCGGCGGCGGCGAGATGACGGTGAGCGGCATCGAAAGGCTCAACGGCGGCACCGGCACGGAACTGGTGAGGCTTGGCGACAGCGCGGGCAACACGCTGACGGTGTCGCGGGTGGAGAGCGTGATCGGCTCCGCCGGGACCGACGTGCTGACTCTCGGCACCTTCGGCAACACGCTGCTGGTGGACGGCGTCGAGACGGTGAGCGGCGGGATCGGCACCGACCTCGTGGAACTGGGCAGCAACGGCAACACGCTGCTGGTGAGCGGTGTCGAAACGCTGAACGGCGGTTCCGGCACCGACGTGGTGACGCTGGGCGGCGGCGGCAACACGCTGCTGGTGAGAGGTGTCGAAACGTTGACCGGCAGTGCCGGCACCGACGTGATCACGCTGGGCAGCGATGGTACCACTCTGGCGGCGACCCTGCTGGAGACGCTGATCGGTGGAGCCGGTACGGACGTGGTGACTTTCTCCCCGGCCGGCAACCGGGGGACGCTCTTCGTTTCCGGTGTTGAGACTGTCTACACACCGTTCCAAACTTTGACGCTCAACGGTATCGACACACGGATCGTGCTGCCGGCCACCCCGTCAGTCCCGGTGCTCAACCCGGCGTCGGATAGCGGAGTGGTCGGTGACGCCTTGACGAACGCGTCGCAGCCCACGTTGACGGGTACGGCCGACGCCGACAGTGTCGTGCATTTGTACGGAAACGGTGTTGAGATCGGGACAGGAACGGCCGACAGCTCCGGTGCGTGGACGGTGATCCCTGGCACGGCGCTTGCTGACGGAATCTGGACGTTGACGGCCAGGGGGACCCTATCCGGCATCGTGGGCGGGGTTTCGGGGCCTCTCCTGGTGACGATCGACACCGGCGCCTCGTCGCCAACCGCTTTGGCACTGGCGGCTTCGTCGAACAGCGGGTCGACGGCGGACACGCTGACGAACGTGACGGCGCCGGTGGTCACCGGCAGCGTAGCCGAGGCTGGCGTCGTGGTGCTGTACGAGGGGACGACGGCTCTTGGCACGGTGACCGCTGCGGCGGCCGGGGCGTGGAGCATCACCGCGGCCTCGCTGAGCAACGGTGCGCACACGTTGACCGCCACGGTGACCGACGCGGCGGGCAACAGCTCCTCGGCATCCGCGGCGCTGACCGTGA
>NZ_JAUQTX010000194.1:0-13436 GCF_059803775.1 Azospirillum sp. UFLA03-27
ACCTTCCCCGGCGGTGTGATCGTCGGCGACGCGGCGGGCTTCCTCAACGTGCCCAAGATCAAGGGCAACCACACCGCGATGAAGTCAGGCATGCTGGCGGCCGAGGCGGTGCATGAGTTGCTGTCCGCCGAGGCAGCGGCGCGCGAGGCGGTGGCCTACCCGGAGAAGCTGAAGGCGTCCTGGGTGTGGTCGGAGCTGTTTGCTGTGCGCAACATCCGCCCCGGCTTCCAGAAGGGGCTGTGGGCGGGTCTGGCCAACGCGGCCTACGAGACGGCGACCAAGGGCAAGTCGCCGTGGACGCTGCACCACCGGCACGGCGACCACGAGACGCTGAAGAAGGCGTCGGAGATGCCGAAGATCGCCTATCCCAAGCCGGACGGCGTTGTGTCGTTCGACCGGCTGTCCTCAGTGTATCTGTCGAACACCAACCACGAGGAGGACCAGCCGGCGCACCTGACGCTGAAGGACGCGTCGGTGCCGATCGCGGTCAATCTGGCGCTCTACGACGCGCCGGAGACGCGCTACTGCCCGGCGGGCGTGTACGAGATCGTGCGGGCGGAGGACGGCAGCGACCCGCGCCTGCAGATCAACGCGCAGAACTGCGTGCACTGCAAGACCTGCGACATCAAGGACCCCACCCAGAACATCAACTGGGTCGTCCCGGAGGGTGGCGGCGGCCCGAACTATCCGGGCGGGATGTAAAACTCAAACGGCAGCAAAACACATCAGGGAGAGAGCGCGATGCAGATCAACGGTCAGGCCGCCATCGTCACCGGTGGCGCCTCCGGCATGGGGGCGGAAACCGCGCGCCATCTGGCGAAGCTGGGCGCCAAGGTCACCGTGCTCGACATGAACGAGGCGGCGGTCAAACAGGTGGCCGAGGAGATCGGCGGCCTGGGCCTGCTCTGCGACGTGTCGAGCGCGGAGTCGGCGGAGAAGGCCGTGGCCGAGGCCCGCGCGGCCCATGGCCCGGCCCGCATCGCGGTGAACTGCGCGGGCGTCGCTCCGGCGAAGCGGATCGTCGGGCGCGATGGCCCGATGGCGCTGGACGACTTCCGCAAGGTGATCGAGGTCAACCTGATCGGCACCTTCAACATGCTGCGCCTCGCCGCCGCGGACATGGGCACGCTCGACCCGCTGGAGTCGGGGGAGCGGGGCGTGATCGTCAACACCGCCTCGGTCGCCGCCTACGAGGGTCAGATCGGGCAAGCCGCCTACGCCTCGTCGAAGGGCGGCATCGTCGCCCTGACCATCTGCGCCGCCCGCGATCTGGCGCGCAGCGGCGTGCGCGTGATGACCATCGCGCCGGGCCTGATCGGCACGCCGATGCTGCTGAACATGCCGCAGGAAGTCCAGGACAGCCTCGCCGCCACGGTGCCTTTCCCAAAGCGCTTCGGCCAGCCCTCCGAATACGCCCGACTCGTGCAGCACATTCTGGAAAACGAAATGTTGAACGGCGAGGTGATCCGGCTTGACGGCGCCATCCGCATGGCGCCGCAGTAACGCATTATCGACAGGCTGGATCGGCCTCAATCGTCCCAGATCGGCAGGGTTCCGAGCTGCGCGTTCGACAGCGCCGTCGTCAGGCTGCGCCCGTCGTCGCGCAGTTGGTCCAGGCCGACGATGACCTCCTTGTCGCCGATCCCCACGCCATGCTCGACGTCCACAACAATGGCGACCGGTTGCCCGGAGGCGTCCATCAGCACCTCCTCAACCTCGCCGATCTTCGTGCCGTCCGGTCCCAGGACATCCATGTCGTCCAGTTGCCCGACCGTCCGCTTGAGGGACGGCACCATGACGTTGTCGTCCTTCACCTCCCGATAGGCGTTGGCCGGGTTGGCGATGGCGGCGCTCTGCTGGGCGAGCGAGGGCCCGGCCGCGACCATGACGAGGGCGACCGCCGTTGCGGAAAGGAGCTTTCTCATCGCGTTGCTCTCCTGCTGCTGACCGTGCAACAACATGGGGCCGCGAGCACGGTTCCACCCGATGCACCGGTCCACATCGTTCGATTGTGCAGGAACCAACGTCGATGCTCCGATTCGCTACGACCGTGCTGCTGCTGGCCTTGTCCGGCTTCGGCGTCCAGGCCGCGCCGGTGGAAACCGTGATGGCCGAAACCGTGAAGGAGGCCCGCAAGGTGGAATTGTTCGATCTGCGCGCCGACCGGACGGGCCTGGATTACCGAGTGTTTCTCGTCCGCCCCGTCGAAGCGCCGCCCCCGGACGGCTATCCGGTCATCTATCTGCTGGACGGCAACGCGACCGTGCCGATGATGGAGACGGTCATCGGTCCTAATCCGCCCGAGCCCTACGGTTCTGCGGTGATCGTCGGAATCGGCTATCCGATCGACGGGCCGTTCGACGTCCTCCGCCGCTACCGCGACCTGACACCGCCGACCCCGCCGGAGTTGATTCCGCCGTCGCGGGACGGCGCCTCCGTCATCGAAACCGGTGGACGCGACGATTTCCTGGCCTTCGTTGAGACGCAGGTGATCCCGTCGGTCGAAGCGCGCCTGCCCATCGACCGGCAGCGCCGGACGCTGTTCGGTCATTCGCTGGGCGGACTGTTCTCCCTCTACGTTCTCTACACCAAGGGGGACCTGTTCCAGACCTATGTCGCGGCCGACCCGGCGATCTGGTGGAACGGGCAGGGCATCCTGAAGGAGCAGGCGGCGTTCCTCGATCGAGCGGTGGGTGCAGGCGTGGCGCCCGGCACGGCGCTGCTGATCGAGACGTCCGGCAAGCTGGTGGAACGTCCGTTGCCGCCGGCGGACGCCGAACGGCTGAAGCGCCTGCGTTCCGGGCAAACGGGGAGGGAGGTTGCGGCCACCCTTGCGACGGTTCCGGGTTTGCGGCTCGCCTTCCATGACTTCGTCGAGGAAAGCCACGGTTCGATGCTGCCGCTGGCCGTGGCCGACGCCCTGCGCTTCGCTTTCGGACGGGCTCCCGACTGACAAGCTGCGGGTGCGGCCATTGGAGACACGGGGGAACAGCTTTCGGAATCGCCAAGGCTCCCCACATGTGAACGGACGCCCACAAGGAGCGGGCGGCCAGAGTGGGGAGCGGATTCCTTGACCGTGCAGTCGATCTTCATGCCCGATGCCATCTACCGGTACATGCTCGACGCTTCCCTGCGCGAGACCGCCATCCAGGCGAAGCTGCGCGCCGAAACGGCCAAACTGACCGAGGCCCACTATCAGATCGCGCCGGAGGAGGGCCAGCTTCTGGCTTTCCTGGTCGAATTGATCGGCGCACGCCGGACCTTGGATATCGGCACGTTCACCGGATACAGCGCGCTGACGGTGGCGCAGGCTTTGCCGGACGATGGGCGCATCATCAGTTTCGACATCAACGAGCAGTGGACCTCCCAAGCCCGCGCGATCTGGTCCGAGGCCGGAGTCGCGGACAAGATCGACCTGCGCATCGGGCCGGCGCTCGACGGTCTGGACAAGCTCATCGCAGATGGAGGCGGCGAGTCGTTCGATTTCGCCTTCATCGACGCCGACAAGGAAAACTACGATGCCTATTTCGAGCGTTGCCTCACCCTCGTGAGGCGCGGTGGCCTGATCGTGGTGGACAACACTTTGTGGCGCGGACGAGTCGCCGATCCCAGCGATCGCAAGCATAAGACCGAGGCCATCCGCGCCTTCAATGCGGCCCGTCTGGAAGATGAGAGGACGGCCCTGTGCATGCTGCCCGTGGGTGACGGCGTGACCCTCCTTCGGCGTCGCTGAGGAGAGATACGCAAGGTCGCCCCGTTAGAGCGGAGAGCAGAAGCACGAATCCGGTGTTTGGAGTTTTTTTTGAGGCTCTTAGTTGAACGAGCGCATAAATTCCATAAGGAGCATTATGGAAAATATGCCAGGGAAATCCGTGACAACGACCTCTTGGCGCCGATCCTTATGGAGACGTGATAAATTTTGCTCTATCTCATAAGAGGTATCGCCCACACCTGATCTCACTGCGGCGATGTTGATGGTCGATCGCACATGATTTCAGGTTCGGGCCTCTCCACCTCCCACATGTTCGGCCCCGCCATGGCGCGGAGGCGGTCCCGTTATCGGCTTTTGGCCGCGGGCCTGATGGCATCCGCGCTCTGCGGCGCGGTCGCGATGCCGGCCCAAGCGGCGGACCCGTCGCATCTGGCAACCGTCACCACGGTGCGGAAGGACGCGGATGGGAAGCCGTCGGCCAAGATGCTGCAATTCGGCGTTTACCGGACAGAGGCCGACGCATGGGTTGCCTGGAAGGCGGTTGTCCGGCGCCAACCCGACATGGTCGCCGACCTCGTTCCCCGTGTCTTCCTGCAGAAGCCTGAGGTTCCCGACTCCGGTTTCGTCCTGCGGGCCGCTCCCCTGCCTGATCTCGATCCAAACTTCGTCTGCCGCCGAATCGTCGGCGGTGGTGGCAGCTGCCTCGTGGTGGATGCCGCCGTTGAGCAACCGGCAACGGCGGCGCCTGCCACCGTTGAGGACAACGACCACAACGGTGTCGTGACCTACAGCCCGGACCAGAGCCGGGAAATGCAGGAGATCGAGCGGCAAGCCGCCCGCCTGTCACGAATAGCCGCCATCGTCCCCGGCAACGACGCGCGGGTGGACATCGGAGCGCTGAAGGCCAGCCGTTGGAACCTCTGCTCCCTGACCTTCGACGATGGACCGCACCCGGCGGTGACCCCGCGCATCCTCGACATCCTGCGCGTCGAGGGGGTGCGGGCAACCTTCTTCCCCATCGGCAACGTCGCGGTCCGCCACCCGCGGATCATTCAGCGAATCGTCCAGGAAGGCCACGAGGTTGGCAATCACAGCCTGACCCACCCGAACATGCGCACCCTGACCACCGAGGCCCAGCGCGCGCAGATTGCGGAAACGAACCGCATCCTGGCCGCCGCTGGCGCCGACCCGGTGCTGTTCCGCCCGCCCGCCGGACGCTGGAACAACGACACGCTGACGGCCGTCGATCAGGAGAAAATGAGCCCGGCGCTGTGGAACGTCGACACGCGCGACTGGTTCACCCGTGACGCCGGCAAGATCATGGCCCAGCTTGAAGCCACCGGCACCATCGGCAGCGTCGTCCTGATGCACACCACCTACAACGCGACGGCTGAGGCGCTTCCCCGGGCCATCGGCCTTCTGCGCACCCGCGGTTGCCGTTTCGTCACCCTGTCGGAATGGATCACCAGCCTGAACAGTCTGGCTACGCCGCGGATCGCGCAACGCTGAAGCCGCTGCGGGCAAGACCGGCGGTCATGCCCGCCGCCCCCTTCCCAAGCGCGGGAAAGGGGCAATTCGGGGCATGGAGCGATCAGGCGACGTTCTTGGCGCGGCCACGGCGGGCCGGCTTGACCGGCGCGGCGGCCTTCTTGCCGAGACCAATCGACTTCGCGAAGGCGGAACGCTGTTCCGCGTAGTTCGGGGCGGTCATCGGATAATCCGCGGGCAGGCCCCACTTCCGGCGGTATTCGTCGGGCGTCATTCCATAAGCCGTGCGCAAATAGCGCTTCAGCATCTTCAGTTTCTTGCCGTCCTCAAGGCAAACGATGTAGTCCGGCATCACCGACTTCTTTACCGGCACGGCAGGACGCAGCTCAACCGCTTCCGGTTCGGCCGGACGACCGGTGCCCGACAGACTTTGATGGACGATCCGGATGAGGTTCGGAAGATCATTCACCGCGATCTGGTTCGAGCGGACATAAGACGCAACGATCTTACCCGTCATGGCAACCAGATCGGTGGCCGAATTCTCAGAACCGTCGGTGTCGCTGCTTTGCATGTCAGTTTCCTTCGAGAACGAATGATCCAAGACGGAGGATGGGCAAAGTGATGCGCAAAGCGCAAGCCTGTGCATCAGGTTTAACATGCAAATGTGTAATGTGTTTCATGCAGGACACGCGGACGGGCCTGCCAGTCGAATGGAAATAGTAGGCTTCGATGATAAAATCGCCGCCCGCTCAGGTGGCGGAACGCGTGCGCTTTATCAGGTCGGCGTACCAACGGGCAGAGGCTTTCGGCGTGCGTTTCTGCGATTCGAAGTCGACGTGGACGATGCCGAAACGGTTGCCGTAACCGCTTCCCCACTCGAAATTATCCAGAAGCGACCAGACGAAGTAACCGCGCACATCCGCTCCGCCGCGAATCGCTTCATGCATTGAGGCGTTATAGAGCTGCAGATAATTGATTCGGTGCTGATCGACGATGACGCCCGATTCGTCCGGCGAATCGCTGCCGCCACAACCGTTTTCCGTAATGACGATGGGCATGCGGTAGCGGCGGGTGATCTCCAGCAGCTCATCGCGGAAGGCGTCGGGGAAAACCGCCCATCCGACACCGTGCGTCGGCGAATCGGGCGGGGCGTCACCCCAGCCATAGCCCCAGGTGGTGTCCGGGTTCACGCGGGCGAAAATCGGGCCGTAATGGTTTAGGCCGAACCAGTCCATGGGCCGGCAGATCCGTGCCATGTCGCCGGCCTTCACGTAAGGCTCGATGGCGCGCGCGACGCGCGGGGGGTAATGGCCGAGAAGCTGGGGGTCGCAGAAGGTCAGGTTCCAATGCTCGTCCAGCAGGGCGGCGGCCTCCGCGTTCTCCGGCTTGCCGCCTTCCGGCAGCACCCGCTGGCGGTTGTGCACCGCGCCGATGGAAGCACCGGGCACCAGGACCCGGATCGCGTCGACCCCGGCCCCATGGGCAAGGTTCACGTGATGGATGGCCCGCAGATGCTGGTCCCGGTCGGTGATGCCGGGAGCCGCCCAGGGAATGGCGTAGCCGAACAGGGTAAAGACGGAGAACTCGTTGAAGGTGATCCAGCGCTTCACCCGGTCGCCGTAACGCCGCGCCAGCAGAGTCGTGTAATCGGCGTACCAGCCGGCGCTGTCCCGGTTCGCCCAGCCGCCGCGGTCCTGCAGCGCCTGTGGCAGATCCCAATGATAGACGCACAGCCAGGGCTCAATCCCGGCCTCCAGCACCGTGTCGATCAGGCGGTCGTAAAAGTCCAGCCCGGCCTCGTTGGCCATCCCGCGTCCCCGCGGCAGCACCCTGGGCCACGCCACGGAGAAGCGGTAGGCATCCACCCCCAGCCCGCGCATCAGCGCCACATCCTCGGCGTAGCGGTGGTAGTGGTCGCAGGCGACGTCCCCGGTGTCGCCGTTCACCACCCCGCCCGCCGTGCGGCAGCGCGTGTCCCAGATGCTGGGTCCGCGCCCATCCTCCGCCGCGGCGCCCTCGATCTGATAGGCGGAGGTGGAGACGCCCCAAACAAAATCCTTCGGCAGGTCCGCCATCGTCGTCTCCCATCCGTCCCGATCGCCATACCCATACTACCTTTGGCGGAATGGTCAAGAAACAGGCATAATGACGAGCGAACGCTTCGACGGAGCGATCTTCCTTGGAACATAAGGCTGTGGAACGGCGAGCGATGCCCCTTCTCACCTCCGATTTTCCTGAAGGATTCCTCTGGGGAACCTCGACCTCGGCCTTTCAAGTCGAAGGGGCCGCGGCGGAGGACGGTCGGGCACCCAGCATCTGGGACAGCTTCTGCCGGTTGAAGGGCCGGGTGGACAACGGCGACACCGGCGACGTCGCCTGCGACCATTACCACCGCTACGCCGAGGATGTGGCGCTGATGCGGGACATCGGGGTCGGCGCCTACCGATTCTCGATCTCCTGGCCGCGCGTCCTGCCGCGCGGGCGCGGGGCGGTGAACGAGGCCGGGCTGGACTTCTACGACCGTCTGATCGACCGGCTTCTGGAGGCGGGCATCGAGCCCTGGGCCTGCCTCTACCATTGGGACCTGCCACAGGCTTTGCAGGACCTCGGCGGCTGGGCGAACCGCGACAGCGCCGGCTGGTACGCCGACTACGCCGTCCTCTGCGCCCGCCGCTTCGGCGACCGGGTGACGCGCTGGGCGACCTTCAACGAGTTCTCCGTCTTCACCCTGTTCGGCTACGCGCTCGGCTGGGGCGCCCCCAGCGTTTCCGACCGCGGGGAGCATCTGAAGGTCATCCACCACACCAACCTTGCCCATGGGGCCGGCGTGGACGTGCTGCGGGCTCTGGTGCCGGGCGCCTCCATCGGGGCGGTGCACAGTTTCCAGCCCTGCCGCCCCGCCGACCCGGCGCCCGATAATGTCGAGGCGGCGGCCCTGTTCGACGAGCTGTGGAATCTGTGCTTCCCCGACGCCCAGATACTGGGCCGCTACCCGCCGCGCATCGCCCGCGCCATCGAGCCCTATGTCCAGGCGGGCGACATGGCGCGGATCTGCCGGCCGGTGGACTGGTTCGGCATGAACCACTACGCCCCCCTCTTCGCCCAGGCCGAGCCGGGTGCCGTCTGGGGATGCGGGTTCGGTGCCCCACCAGAGGGCATGCCGCGCACCGACATCGGCTGGCCGCTCCAGCCCAGCGCCTTCCACGAGGCCTTGATGCATGCCGCAGCGCGCTACCGCCTGCCGATCTACGTGACGGAGAACGGCTACGGCACCAAGGCGCCGGAGTCCCCGGACGCGCAGGGGATCGTGATGGACCGGGAGCGGCTGGACTATCTGCAGACCTGCATCGGCGAGATGGCAAGGGCGGTGACGGACGGGGCCGACGTGCGCGGCTACTTCGTGTGGTCTCTGCTCGACAACTTCGAATGGGGGGGCGGCTACGGCACGCGGTTCGGCATCGTCCATGTGGACTTCGAGACGCAGGCGCGGACGCCGAAGGAATCCGCCAAATGGTACTCCGCGCTGATTGGCGGGCCGCTGGGTGGACACGGAACGCAGGCACGGGGCAACGGACCGACGCGGCTTTGACCGGCTACCTGAGCGCCATGTCGGGGATGGGCTGGTCCGCCGGGCGTTCGTGGATTTCCTCCCCTGTGTAGACCGGGCATTTCCGGCACACGCCGGGCAAAGCCGCCTCGTCACCGGCCATCATGGCCAGCCTCACCGCACGGTAGCGCTCGCCGTTCCATATCTTTTCCAGGCTGCCCTGCCTCAGGTTGCCCATCACCTCGATGCCGGAAATGTCGTAGCAGCACAGCGTCACGTCGCCGTTGGGCCGGATCACCGTTTCCGTGAACGGCGCACCGCAAAAACCACGGCGCCGACCCGGATTGATCTCAACCGCCAGCGTCGCTTCCTCTTCCGTCTGCGTCCAGCCCGGCCACTTGTACGCGTAGTTCGTGGCGATCGACAGGCCGGGAAAATCCTGGATCAGAAAGGCCGGAGTCGCAGCGGTCGGAGGATCCCCCGGGCGGCGCATGATGTTGTTGGAGATGTCCAGCTGCACGCCGACGGGTTCCAGGTACCGGCGCATCAGATTCAGGTTCCGGCGCACCGTGGGATAGTGGGACCCCCGGCGGATGGCATCGTTCTCCTCCGGCGAGCGGCCGTCGATCGAGACGATGATCCGCGCCACGCCGCTGTCCGCCAGTTCGCGGCAACGCTCTTCGGTCACCAGCATGGCGTTGGTGACGAAATGGATCTGATCGATCGACGTCTCGTCCCTCAAACGCCGAATCATCCTTTCCAGTTGGGGATTCATCAGCGGTTCCCCGCCCAGATACATGACGCAACTGACCAGCGCTTCGATTCCCTTGAGATCCTGCAGGATTCGCTCGAACAACTCCGGCTTCAGCAAGCGGCGTTCGGTGCTGTGGTACGCCACGCCGGTGGTGCAGTGCCGGCACCGCAGGTTGCATGCGCTGGAGGTCTCGATCCGGACCCTCATCGGCAGCATCGCCGCTCCATGGCTCCCCTGCCCGCTCCAGCCGTTCAGGGTGACGGCAGCGGCTCGCCGGTAGTCATCGACGTCGATGCAGCGGAGCACCAGCCGGTGCAGGGCCAGCTTGGCCCCCAGCCTCACGGTGGCGTCGGTGGAGCGGGCCAGGGCGTGCAGGAGAACGCCGGCCTCCTCGATTCGGCCGACCGCTGACAAGGCCAGGCCGTGCTCATAGGCAACAGGCTCCTGCCGAGGATCCAGCCGGCGGGCGCGACCATGCGTCCGTTCGGCGGCGACGGCGTTCCCCAGACCTGTCTCGGCACGACCAAGCGCCGTCAGCATCGTGGGTTGATGGGGTTCCAGAACGACCGCAGCCCGAGCCTGGAGCGCCGCACCCGCGGGATCTCCGATGCGGTTGAGCACCCCCGCCAAGTTGAGACGGCTGTTCGCCGCCAGCGGCTGCTGAAGGACCGCCATGCGGTAGGCTACCGCGGCCTCCAGCGGCCGCTCCGCCTGAATCAAGGCATTGCCATGATTGAAGTGGCATTCGGGAAAGACCGGCCGAAGCACCGCCGCGCGGCGGTAGGAGTCGAGCGCCTTCCCGAGATCGCCGGTTTGCCGGAACGCACCGCCGAGCACGTGCAGCGCCTCCGCCGAGCCGGGATTGGCCGCAACCGCGCAGGACAGGCGCGCACAGGCCGCCCCGGCGGCACCCGACTGCAAGGCGACCAGCCCCCACAGACGCAACGTGTCCGCATGGTCCGGCACGGCGTCGAGCACGGCACGGTACGCCGCATCCGCTTCCGGCAGGCGCCCTTGCTGATGCAGAGCCACCGCCTGCCGGAAGCTCAAGGAAAGATCCTGCATGACCGCTGCCTCTCGCTCCCGCGCCTTGACCTTGGACCACCGCGGCTCAAGGAAACCCTGTCGTAACGGGAAAGGCAATCCTGCGAAATCACCTTTTGGCGTGATTGTTGAGCGCGAAGGCCGCCCCGGGGTAGAAAAGCCAGTCAGCCCCTTCAAATCAGGGACGTTCCCCATGAACGCGCCAATCCCTTCCGAGACGCTTCTGGCGAACGCCGTGGCCCTGCACCGGACCGGCAGGCTCGTCGAGGCCGAGCCGCTTTACCGGACGCTCCTGGAGCGGCAGCCCGGTCATCCCGACGTGCTGCATCTTCTCGGGGTGCTGCGAAGCCAAGCCGGCGACCCCGCGGAAGGGGTGTCCCTGATCACCGACGCCATCGCCCGCCGCAGCAACGTCGCCGCCTATCACTCCAACCTCGCGCTCGCTCTGAAGGCCCTCGGACGCTTTGATGACGCGGAAGCGGCCCTGAGGAGCGGCTTCGCCCTGGCTCCGGGGGCTGGACCGCTGATTGCGCTCGGAGGCTTGTGGCGGGCCGGCGGGCGCCACGCCGAGGCCTTGGCCGCCTACCGCACCGCCCAGATCATCGATCCGGGTGACGGCGCCGCCCAGGAGGGGATCGCCCACACGACCGCCGAACTGGACGCGGCCGGGTGCGCGACGGACGAGCCCAAGCCGTCCGACACCACCCTGATGGCCTACCGCCGGGCCTTCCGGCTCCGCCCGGCGGCTCCCTTCGCGGCCTTCAATCTGGCCTTGACCCTCCAGAGAGCGGGCGACTCCGGGGCTGCCATTCCCACGTTCCAAGCGGCGGCAGCGCTCGATCCATCGGCACCGGCGGTGCTGTCCGGACTGGGACTGGCCCTGTTGTCGGCGCGACAGGCGGACCGGGCCAGCGCCCTGCTCACGCGGGTGGTCCGGTTGCGTCCCGACGACGCGCAGGACCGATTTCACTTGGCCGAGGCGGCGCAGGCGGCGGGCGATGCCGACCGGGCCGCAGCGGCCTACAGGGACTCGGCGGCCCTGCAGCCCACAAACCATACGGCTTGGGAAAACGCAGCCCTTCTCGATGCACGCGGAGACAATGGCTCCGCTCTCGCCGCCCATGCCCGCGGGATGATGGCCGCGGCGCGGGCGGAGCATCTGTTCTGGAAGGCCCCCGTCTACATCGCCATGCATGTGGCGAACGATCGGATCGGAGCGGGGCGACCGGACGCCGCGAAGCGGGCGCTCGACCACTTCCGCCACGCGGCGGCGACCGAAAACCGGGAGTTGCTGCCCTGGATCGACTTCCTGCGCGGTTCGCTGCTCCTGCGGATGCCGGGGAGCGAGGAGGCGGGCCGGGCAATGCTGAAGGCGCTGGTCCCCGCCCTGCCCTTCCTGCGCCACGTCACCTTCGGCGACGAATTCGATGCCCTCTGCCGGTCGGTGCCGCTGGCGGAGCTTGCGGACTACCGGGCCGGCTTCCAATCGGAACCGGCCGCCGACGGCGTGGGACCTCTCCTGTTCGCCGCCTGCGACGACCGTTACCTGAAGCTGTTCGCGGCCCCCCTTCTGCTGACGGTGGATGCCTTCTGCGGCGAAGGGCAACGGATGCACATCCACGTCGCGGACCCCGGCCCCGACATCGCGGAGGTGGTCGCCGGACTGCGGGCGTTGCTGCGGCGCTGCCGCCTGACCGTCAGCACGGAACGGACGCCGCCGGATCTCGATCCGATCAGCCGGCGCACCCTCTACACCTGCCTGCGGCTGATGAGGGCACCGGACGTGCTGGACCTCCATGGGCGCCCACCGCTGGTGATGATCGACATCGACGCCCTGCTGCCGATCGACCCGCGGCGCCTCGTCGAGGCCATGGCGCCGGATGAGGAGGCGATGCTCATCCATCGGCCGGACAGCCTGGACTATCTCTACAACACCATCAGCAACGGACTGATCGTGCTGCGCCCAAACGAATCCACACGGGAAGTTCTGGAGCGCACGGCCACCGCCCTTCTGCATTGGATGCGACAGCGCAACATGGCGTATTTCCTCGATCAGATCGCGCTGATCCAGGGATTCGCGGATGTGGAGCGCCGGCACGGCCCGGTCGGAATTCTGCCCATCGAGGAGTTGGGCCGCCGCCTCGGCGTCTCCGACGTCTTCCTGCCCTTCTTCGACGAGAAGCACCGCGCCGGCTTCACGGACCAACTGTCCGCGCTGACGACGCGCATCCATGAGGAAACCTTGACCGACAACCGCTCCGAGGAGGAGCGCCGCGCGGCCTTGACCGGTCTGGTGCGCCGGCTGCAAGCCGCTGTGCTCTCCCGGTAGCGGGCCCGGTAGCGAGGCGCCCCTACTCCGCGACCGCCGCGATCCTCCGGTCCCCGCAGGGCTCCTCGCGCATGCGCACCGTGTCATCGCATCGCTCCAGCACCAGCTTGCGGCGGTGGTGCGCTTCCAGGCCGGGATGGCTACCGATGGTGATCAGGGTGGCGGCGGGGAACTCACTGTCGATCAGGCGCAGCATCGCCTCCTCGGCCCGCGGATCGAGGCTGTCGGTGGCGTCCTCCAGGAAGATCCAGTCCGGACGGCGGATCAGCAGGCGGGCAAAGCCCAGCAATTGCTGCTCCGACACCGCCAGAACCTCGTCCCAGCTGTCGGACTCGTCCAGCCGGGCCCGGAGGTGGCCGAGGCCGACCCGATCCAGCGCCGCCGCCGCAGCGGCATCGCCGACCGTTTCCGCCCCCAGGGGGTAGCTGAGGGCGGCGCGCAGCGTGTCATGCGGCAGATAGGGACGTTCGGCCATGAAGAACACGCGGGTGAGCGCGGGCAGGACGATGCCTCCCCCGCCCCCTGTCTCTTATACACATCTACGAGCCCACGAGACTATAAC
>NZ_JAUQTX010000195.1:0-13477 GCF_059803775.1 Azospirillum sp. UFLA03-27
GCGTCCTCGTCGCCCGAACCGCCTTCGCAATACTGGTCGACGCGGCGGTGGCCGACGAACTTGGCGCCCTTCGGACCGACCTCGTAGATCTGGAATTCCTTGGCGTGGCCGAAATGCTCGTTGATGCGCTCGCCGCCCTTGGTGGCGACGGCGATCAGGATCGGCTGCACCTCGGTGCCGACCGTCTCGGCGACGTCGGCCTGTGCTGCGGCCTTGGCGGCGTGGCGACCGGCGCGCTCGCCCTCGACATGCTCGCGGTAGGTGCGGGCGGCTTCCTGGTCGTATTCCACCTCGCCCATCGCATCGATCTGGTCGATGGTGAATTCGGAACCGCGGTCCTCGCCCAGCAGGCCGACCGCGTCGGCGCGGCACTGGCGGCAGTGACGCATCAGCTTGGCCCCGCCTTCGCACTGGTCCTGCAGGACCTTCAACTCCTGCGCGGTCGGGCCGCGCTGGCCGGTCAGACCGAAATGCGTACCGTGCGCCGGGTCGGAGATCAGCGGCATGATGTTGTGCAGGAAGGCGCCGCGCGCCTTCACCGCCTTGTTCACGTCCATCAGGTGCTCGTCGTTGATCCCCGGGATCATGACGGAGTTCACCTTCACCAGGATGCCGCGCGAGGTCAGCATCTCCAGGCCGAGCATCTGGCGCTCGTGCAGGATCTTGGCGGCGTCCAGGCCGGTCCAGCGCTTGTGGTCGTGGAAGATCCAGGGATAGATGTGCTGCCCGACCTCGGGATCGACCATGTTGATGGTGATCGTGACGTGGTCGATGTTGTAGTTCGCGATGGTGTCCACATGGTCGGGCAGGGCCAGGCCGTTGGTGGACAGGCAGAGCTTGAGGTCCGGCGCCTTCTTCGCCAGCATCTCGAAGGTCTTGAAGGTGTTCCTGCCGCCCGCCGCCAAGCTGTCGCCGGGGCCGGCGATACCGATGACGGAGAGCTGCGGGATCTCCTTGGCGACAGCCAGAATCTTGCGGAGCGCCTGATCGGGGGTCAGCTTCTCGGAGACCACGCCCGGCCGGCTCTCGTTCGAGCAGTCGTATTTTCGGTTGCAGTAGTTGCACTGGATGTTGCAGGCCGGCGCCACCGCGACGTGCATGCGGGCGAAATAGTGATGCGCCTCCTCGGAGTAGCAGGGATGGTTCTTCACCTTCTCCCACACCTCCGGGGACATGTCGGCGGGGCCGTCCGACGACCCGCAGGAGGACGACGCGCAGCCGGAAGCGGCGGCGGGCGGCGCCTCGGCGGGGGATTTCAGCTCACCCACGCCCAGGATGCTGTCGAGCGAAATAACGTTGGCCATCGTCCACTCCCTTCCCAGCCGCGCCGTCGGCGCCCTTGGTCGGGTCATTAAAAGCAAGTTCGGGGCCAACCGGGTGAAGTGTGGAGTTTCAGTGAGTTAAGCGGTTTTGTCTGGCCTGTGGGACATGTCAGCAATCCGACAAAGGCGGACAAAGCCCAACAATGGCCGACAAACACGCCGCCTGTCGGGGACCCGACATGGGGGCGTCGTCATGCGCTTCCCACTTGGAAGGTCAGGACATGGTCCTCCCCGGGCCGCAGCGGTTCTCCCCCGAACCCGATCAGCCCGCTGCCGGTCAGTTTCGTCGAATCGCGGCGCAGCAGCAGGGAGGGGGACTCCCCTGTGCGGATGAAGGTGCCGTTGGTCGAATGGTCGGTCAGCAGGAAGCCGCCACGGCTGAGGTCGATCACCGCGTGCTGGCGCGAGGTGCGGCGGGAGGGGATGCGCAGGCCGCAGCCCTCGTCACGCCCGACCGTGACGCGCGGCAGCAGGGGAGTCAGCGTCACCTCGGCGCCGCGCCCGAACAGGCGGAGGGACGGCAGGCCGCGCCCGTGGCCGGGAACCGATGTGCTCAGGGCGACGGTGGCGTTGTCCTCGGCCTCCGCCGGGGCGTTGCCGTCGCGGATCTGGTGGACGCGGACAGGGGCCGCCTTTCCCTTCACCGCGACGCTGTTCAGAAGGCGGGTCCGCTTGTGCAGCGGCGAGGAGAGGCGGTCGACCAGATCGTCGGTCGCCAGGATCTCGCCGGGGCGGGCGATGGATTCAAGCCGGGCGGCGACGTTGCAGGCGTCGCCGTAGAGGTCGCCGGGGCCGGCGATCACCGGGCCGAAATGCAGCCCGGCGCGCAGGCGAAGCCCGAAATCCGCCTGCCGCCCCATCATGGCGAGCGCGGCGCGGGTGGCGTCGTCGCCCATGGGGAAGCAGGCGAGAAGCCCGTCGCCCAAGCTTTTCACCACCGTGCCGTCGTTCTCCCCGACGATCCGGCGCAGGTCCTCCAGCACCCGCTGGGTCAGCGCCGCCGCCTTGCGGTCGCCCGCCAGTTCATAGAGCAGCGTGCTGTCGGCGATGTCCACGAAGAGGAGCGCAAGGGGCTTTTCCATGAATCTGCGGCAACCGGGGAGAGTGCCGGGAGGTTAACACACACCCGGTCACCTGTCCCGGTTGTGCAGCCGGATGCCCTTCGTTCCTCCGGGGAGAAAAGCGCCGGGCGGCTCGGCACCCCTCAGAAGCGCTTGATCTCAATGTTGTACTTGCGCAGGGCGTAGCTCACCTGACGGGTCGTCATGCCGAGCAGGCGGGCGGCCTTGGCCTGCACCCAGCCGGTGCGCTCCATCGCCCAGAGCAGCCGGTCGCGCAGCGATCCCGACTCCGGCTCGTCGAGCGGGACCTCGGCGGCGGGCGGCGGAGCGGCATTGGCAGCCGATGCGGGTGCGGGAGCCGCGGCGGCGGGGGCGCTCGGCTCGGGCAGGGGCAGCGGGATCAGGGGAACCGGAACCACCGGCTGGGCGGCGCCGCAGACCGGCGACGGGCCGGCGGAACAGCCCGACGCGCAGGCCGGCCACGCGCCGCCGCCGGCACCCACCGGTTCCGGCACCGGGGCCGGCATGGCCGGGGTCTTCGGCGCGTTGGCCGCTGCCGGACCGCCGGGACGTCCCGGAGGAACACGGTTGACGGCCCCCGGCCCCATGGACGGGGCGAGGCCGCCAACCGACGCGCCCAGCGTGCGGTACTGGAACAGCACCGAGGAGTTGCAGAGGTTCAGGCTGCAGGACAGGGATTCAGTGCGGATGATGCCGTCGCGCGACTGGGTGGCCGCGCGCTCGATGCAGTTCTCCAGCTCGCGCACGTTGCCGGGCCACGTGCAGCGGTTCAGCACCTCCAGCGCCTCGTCCTCCATGACAAGGGTCATGCCGTTGTCTTTGGCGAACTTCGCCACGAAATGGCGGGCCAGCGGGCCGATGTCCTGGCGCCGTTCGCGCAGCGGCGGCAGATGGATCGTCACCACGTTGATGCGGAAATACAGGTCGGCGCGGAACTTGCCGTGGCCGACCGCCTCCTCCAGGTTCAGGTTGGTGGCGCAGATCAGCCGTACGTCGGTCTTGATGGTCTTGGACCCGCCGACCCGCTCGAACTCCTGCTCCTGCAGCACGCGCAGCAGCTTGGCCTGGAAGTTGGGCGAGATGTCGCCGATCTCGTCGAGGAACAGCGTGCCGCCCGACGCCAGCTCGAACCGGCCCTTGTGGTCCTTCTGCGCGCCGGTGAAGGCGCCCTTCTCGTGGCCGAACAGCTCCGATTCCAGGAGCGATTCGGGCAGGGCGGCGCAGTTCACGCGGATGAAGGGGGCGTCCTTGCGCGGCGATATGTTGTGGATGGCCCGCGCGATCAGCTCCTTGCCGGTGCCGCTCTCGCCGCGGATCAGCACGGTGGACTTGAAGGGCGCCACCCGGTGGACCTGGGCCATCACCTCCAGCATGTTGGGGCTGGTGCAGACCACGTCGTTGATCGGGGCGGCGATGGGCCGCAGCTCCTTCTGCATGCGGAAGGTTTCCCGCATCATGAAGCGGCGCTCCTCGGCCACGGTGCGGTGCAGCCGCACCGTCTGGCCGATCAGGTTGGCGACCATGGTCAGGAAGCGCACGTCGCTGCCGAAATGGCCCTGCGGCCCTTCGTCGGAAATGCGGTCGATGGTCAGCACGCCGACGACCACTCCCGCGGCCTTGATCGGCACACCGACCAGCGAGGCCACCTGCTCGTCCAGGTCCTCGCGCCCGCCGGTGCGGTTGAGGAACAGCGGTTCCTCCGCCAGATTGGGGACGACGGCGGGCATGCCGGTCTTCAGGATGCGGCCGGTGATGCCTTCCCCGTCGCGGAATTCGATTTGCGCCGCGGCCTCGTTCGACAGGCCGTTCGCGGCGACCAGCCGCAGCACATTGTCCTCGCCGACCAGATAGACGCGCCCGCGGTGCATCTGCAGCTGGTAGGCCAGCGCGCGAAGCACCTCGCGCAACGTCTGCTGGAGGTCGAGAGAGGAACCGAGGATCTTGCTGACCTCATAGATGGTCAGCAGTTCCAGGTTCGACGTGGACTGGCGCATTGCACCCGGCATGATCGACACCCCCTGCTCAACCGGGACTCCGGACGCCGCGCACCAGCGCGCTCGTCGAATTGATCCCGGCACGGCGCCTTGAACCGTTCCTCCCGGGGTGGGGTGTGCGCTCGTTGCTGATCGGCGCCTTTGACCACCGGTGCGCCCGCCGCGCGTGCTTCCGTGACAAGCCGTTCGCGCTGCGGACTGTCGAAAGTTTCGGAAACTCTCGGTCGAAAGGCAAGCCCTTTTGCATATCAGTTGCTGCGGCGCACAATGACTTATGGCTGCGGCAGAACGGCGCAACCCTTGAGAAAACTGGAATTTCTACTGTCAAACAGCTAATAACTGACTGGTCAGTAATATTTTCTCCACCCTGGAGGACGGCATGCCGGAGGATGATCCCGCCGTTCCGCGCTGGCGCCGCCGGAAGGAGGCGCGCCCCCGGGAGATCGTCGACGCGGCCCTGACCGTCTTCGGCGAGCGCGGCTTCGCGGCGGCCCGGCTGGAGGACGTCGCGGCGCAGGCCGGTGTCAGCAAGGGCACGCTCTACCTCTACTTCCCGAACAAGGAGGAGCTGTTCAAGGCGGTGGTCCGCGAGGCCATCCTGCCCAACCTGGACATGGCCGAACGTCTGCTGGCCGGAGCGCAGGGGCCGAGCTTCGCCGTGCTGGAAACGCTGCTGACGCTTTTCGCGACGCGCATCCTGAAATCCCGCGCCGGCGCCATCCCCAAGCTGATCATCGCCGAGGCCGGCAATTTCCCCGACCTCGCCCGCTTCTATTACGACGAGGTGATCCGCCGCGCCTTCGCCCTGCTGGCGGCGGTGCTGGAGCGCGGCGTCGCGCGCGGCGAGTTCCGCCCGGTGGATGTCGAGTCGACCGTCCGGCTGATCGTCGCGCCGATGTTGATGAGCGCGCTGTGGCGCTCCTCCTTCGAGGCGCTGGAGGGGCGCCCGCCGGACGTGGCGGCTCTGCTGGCCGCCCATCTCGACGCGCTGCGCCGGACGCTCGCTCCGGAGGGAGGGCCGCCGTCATGAGCTGGATCGCCGAAACGCTGGCGGCGGCCTTGTCCGTTCTCGGGCTGGGAGGCGGGGACGCCGTGCCGTTGGCCCATGGCTATGCGGAGGGCGAGTATCTGCGCATCGCCGCCCCGGTGGCCGGGACGCTCGACACGCTGGCGGTGACGCGCGGCGGGCGGGTGGAGGCGGGCGCGCCCCTCTTCGCGCTCGACCGCACCAGCGCGCGGGCGGAGCGCGACCGGCTGGCCGCTGCGCTCGCGCAGGCGCGGGCGCAGCTTGCCGACCTGCGGACCGGCCGGCGCCCCGACGAGCTGGCGGTGGTCGCCGCCCAGCGCGCGCAGGCCGAGGCGGCGCTGCGCTATTCCGAAGCGGAACTGGCGCGGCAACAGACGCTGGTGGCGCGCAAGGTCAGTTCCGACGACCGGCTGGATGCCGCCCGCGCCAGCCGCGACGGCGACCGGGCGCGGCTGGAGGAGCTGACCGCGCAATTGGCCGTCTCCAACCTGCCGGCCCGCCCCGACCAGATCCGTGCAGCCGAGGACGCCGTGGCTCAGGCCGAGGCGGCGCTGGCCCAGGCGGACAAGCGGCTCGCCGAGTTGGCTCCGCCGGCGCCCGAGGCGGCGCTGGTCGAGGACACGTTGTTCAACCCCGGCGAATGGGTGCCGGCGGGCGCCCCGGTGGTCTCGCTGCTGCCGCCGGAGAAGCGGAAGCTGGTGGTCTTCGTTCCGGAGCCGCTGATGGCCCGCGTACGTCCAGGAGACCGGGTGACGGTGCGCTGCGACGGCTGCCCGCCCGGCCTGACGGCGCGTGTGACCTATGTGGCGCCGCGGGTGGAATACACCCCGCCGGTGATCTACAGCGTCGGCAGCCGCGAGAAGCTGGTCTTCCGCGTGGAAGCGCGGCTGGAGGACGGTGCGACGCTCAACCCCGGTCTGCCGGTGGACGTGGAACTGCCGCCATGACCGGAGACGCTGCCATCGACGTGCGCGGTCTGGTCAAGCGCTTCGGCGCCAAGACGGTGGTGGACGGCTTCTCCATCCGGGTGGCGCGTGGGCAGATCTACGGCTTCCTGGGGCCGAACGGGTCGGGCAAGACGACGACCATCCGCATGCTCTGCGGGCTGCTGACCCCCGACGCCGGGGAGGGGACCTGCCTCGGGCTCGACATCCGCCGCCAGAGCGCCGCCATCAAGCGGCAGGTCGGCTATATGACCCAGAAGTTCAGCTTCTGGGAGGATCTGAGCATCGCCGAGAATCTGGATTTCGTCGCCCGCATGTATGGACTGCCGGACCGGCGGCGGAAGGTCGCCGCGGCGCTGGAGCGGCTGGGGCTGGGCAACCGGCGGGCGCAGCTGGCGGGGGCGCTGTCGGGCGGCTGGAAGCAGCGTTTGGCGCTGGCCGCCTGCATCCTTCACGAGCCGAAGCTGCTTCTCCTCGACGAGCCGACCGCTGGGGTCGATCCCAAGGCGCGGCGGGATTTCTGGGACGAGATCCACCGGCTGGCCGACGACGGGCTGACCGTGCTGGTCAGCACCCATTACATGGACGAGGCGGAGCGCTGCCACGCCATCGCCTACCTCGCCTACGGCCGGTTGATGACCCAGGGCAGCGTGGAGGAGGTGATCGCCAACTCGGGTCTGGTCACCTACGAGGTCGGCGCGCGGGGGGCGGGCGGGGCGGACCTCGGGCGCGTCGCGGCGGCGCTGCGCGACCGTCCGGGTGTCGAGATGGTCGCCGCCTTCGGCGCCCGGCTGCATGTCAGCGGTGGTGACGGTGCGGACCTTGAGGAGGCGTTGCGCCCCTGGGCCGCCGACTCGGGCCTGATGGTGCGGCGGACGGAGCCAACGCTGGAGGACGTGTTCATCCATCTGATGAACCGCAGCACGGACAATTTCGCATGACCGCGCCGCCGGCGGGCAAAGTCAGGCCGTCCCCACAGCCTTGCGAAAGACGGTGCAGGGACGGCGCGTGGTCATTCGATCGACGCGGAGGTCACGCCTGTGTTCTTGTTCCAGCGCAGCGTCAGCTTGGAGATCTTGCAGAGGTTCAGATTCTGCCAGACCGCCGACTCACCGTCGTCGTAGATGACCTTCATGTCCCACTTGCAGGTCTTCTCGGCCTTGCCGAAGCTCAGTTCGAACTCCTCGCCGTCGTCGAGGACGTCACGGCCGAGGATGTCTTCGTCCCACTTCTCGTTGGCGGACTCGCTGACGTAGATGTGCTTCAGCGCGTAGCCCGTCTCGTTTGCGATGGTGAAGTCCTGTTGCCCGGCCATGGCGGCGCCATGAAACAGGAACAGGGCGGCGACGGCGGCGGCGCCCTTGGCAAGAATAGATGTCATGGTATGTTTCCCGCATACGAGTTAATCCATTTGGACGGTGCTTCAAGCAATTTCGATATGTCAATGGGGGTCAAGTTGCCCGCTGCGGCATTGAAGTCAAGGTTGTGTTTCTATTTTGAAATGCACGGCTGGGGAGGGGCGTCATGGCGCGGTTTTCCTTCGCGCGTTTCGTCGCAGTGATGGTGAAGGAGTTCATCCAGATGCGGCGCGACCGGCTGACCTTCGCCATGATGGTGGGGGTGCCCGTGCTCCAGCTCGTGCTGTTCGGCTTCGCCATCAACTCCGACCCCAAAAGCCTGCCGACCGCCGTCCACGCCGCCGACTCCAGCCCATTCGCGCGCACGCTGGTGTCGGCCATGGTGAATTCCGGCTATTTCGACGTGACCCGCGGCGCCGGCAGCCCGGCGGAGCTGGATCGTCTGCTGGCGGAAGGGCGGGTGCAGTTCGCCGTCACCATTCCCGCCGGCTTCGCCCGCGACCTGCAGCGGGGCGAGCGGCCCGTGCTGCTGGTCGAGGCCGACGCGACCGACCCGGCGGCGACCAGCAACGCGCTGTCCGCCCTGTCCACCCTCGCGCGGCAGGCGCTGGATCCCGACCTGACCGGGCCGCTCGCCCATCTGCGCTCCACCCCCGACCCGGTCGAGCTGCGGGTCCACCGCCGCTACAACCCGGAGGGCATCACCCAGTACAACGTGGTGCCCGGCCTGATGGGCGTCGTCCTGACCATGACCATGGTGATGATGACCGCGCTGGCCGTCACCCGCGAGCGTGAGCGCGGGACGATGGAGAATCTGCTGGCGATGCCGGTCCGCCCGTTCGAGGTGATGCTGGGCAAGATCGTGCCCTTCATCCTGGTCGGCTACATCCAGGTCGTCATCATCGTCCTGGCCGCCCGGCTTCTCTTCGGCGTGCCCATCGTCGGCAGTCTGGCCTTGCTGTCCGCCGTGCTGGTGCTGTTCATCGCCGCCAATCTGGCGGTGGGCTTCACCTTCTCCACCGTGGCGAAGAACCAGCTCCAGGCGATGCAGATGTCCTTCTTCTTCTTTCTGCCGTCGATGCTGCTGTCCGGCTTCATGTTTCCCTTCCGCGGCATGCCCGGCTGGGCGCAGGCGGTGGGGGAGGTCCTGCCGCTGACCCATTTCCTGCGCATCGTCCGCGGCATCCTCCTGAAAGGCAACGGTCCGGCGGAGATCGCGGGGGAGGTGGCGGCGCTGCTGCTCTTCCTGGCGGTGGTCACGGTGGTCGCGCTGAAACGCTACCGGCAGACCTTGGACTGAGCAGTAAAGGGGAGCCGGGCGTTGCCCTACACTCTTGTCGGCAAGTCGAAATCGGCTGTGACATGAGCGTGAGCCTCACGTTTCGTTAAGAAACATTGGCTCTAATCTTTCCCGATTGGCGGTCCTTGGGGGAAGATGATGGGGCGCTTGGCGATTGGCCCGACGATCGGGATTCTTGCGGCGGCCTTGGTCGCAGCCGGCTTGATCGCCGCCGCTCTCACCGGACCGGCCGAGGCCGGATCGCCCAAGAAGAAGAAGCCAGCACCACCGGCTCCCAATTCCATCGCCTGGAGTCAGGTGAGCGGTCCCGCCCTGGGACCGGCCCAGTCCATCGGCGGCTACGCCGCGGGCTGCATCACGGGGGCGCAGGCCCTGCCGGGGGAGGGCACCGGCTATCAGGTGATCCGCATGTCCCGCCAACGCTACTACGGCCATCCGGAACTGATCGACTATCTGAAGGGCTTCGGGCGGAAGGTCGCGGCGGCCGGGCTGGGGACCGCGCTGATCGGCGACATGGGGCAGGCGCGCGGCGGACCGATGAGCTTCGGCCACGCCAGCCACCAGATCGGGCTCGACGCCGACGTCTGGCTGCGGCTCGACCATCCGCCGATGGGGCGCAACGCGCGGGAAAGCCTGGCCGAGATCAAGTACGTCGATTACGGGCGCGTCCGCGTCACCGAGGACTGGTCGGAGCGGCAGGCCCAGCTTGTCCGCATCGCCGCCAGCGATCCGCGGGTGACCCGCATCTTCGTCAACCCGGCGATCAAGTTCGCCATGTGCCGCCATTCCTGGCCGGACCGCGCCTTCCTGCGCAAGCTGCGGCCCTGGCACGGCCATGACGGGCACATGCACATCCGCCTGGGCTGCCCGGCGGGAAGCCCGCAGTGCGAGGACCAGCGCGACATTCCCGATGGCGACGGCTGCGGCGACGAGGTCGCGTCCTGGCTCGGCTCCGTCTATCCGGTGGTGGAGAGGCACAACGGCAAGCCGCAGCCGCGCTACGTCAACATGCCGCCCGCCTGCACGCCGGTGCTGCGCGCCGCCGGGACGCGGGTCGCCGCCATGGACGATCCGCGCGCGGAGAAGGCGTTACGGTAATGTGACGCAGGATTTTGCGCTTGCACGAGCGGAGCGCCCGGATACTGTGAAAGTCGGAATGAATTCGTCCGGCGGTCCAGGCAACGGGGCAGGCGCGAAGGCGATGAGCGATAACAGCGGACACGATCACGCGGGCGCTCCCCGCATCAGGCTCAAGACCCGCCTTCACGCTTGGTGGGAGGGGTACGACCTCTCCGCCCTGAAGGGCCGGGGCGGCGAGGAGGACGGCAAGCCGCAGGCTGGCGCCGCTCCGGCCCAGCCCGCCGCCCGCGGCCATGGCCCCGGCATGAACCGCTGGGGCAAGCCGCTGTGGAGCGCCACGCGAATCGAGGTGGCGGAGAAGCTGTGGGGTGAGGGCTTCAACACGCCGGGCGGCCACGACCACATCCCCTATCTGGTGAAGCCGCTGGGACTCAATCCGGCGATGAGCGTGCTGGACCTGTCCGCCGGACTGGGCGGCACCAGCCGCACCATGGCGAGCAAGTACGGCTGCTGGGTCACCGGGCTGGAGGCCGCGGAGATCCTGGCGAAGGAGGGGATGATCCGCTCCTTCAAGGAGGGGCTGGAGAAGAAGGCTCCGATCGAAACCTACGACCCGGAGAATTTCAGCTATCCCAAGCGCGTGGACGCCATCGTCTACAAGGAGGGGATGTTCTCCGTCCGCGGCAAGGACCAGCTGTTCGACGGGATGGAACTGGCGCTGAAGCCGCGCGGCCATCTGCTGATGACCGATTATGTGATCGAACCGGCGCTGGCCGGGGCCAGGGCTGTCCAGGTCTGGTGCGACAAGGAGCCGATGCAGCCGCATCTGTGGTCCAAGGACCAGATGGCCGCCGCCTTCGCCCAGCGGAACCTGGACCTGCGAATCGCCGAGGACATCACCGACACCCACCGCGGCCTGATCGTGAGCGCCATCCAGGGGCTGGTCGAGCATCTGGAGCGCCATCATCTGGACCACGAAACCAAGCTCGCCGTGATGGACGAGGTCGAGCTGTGGGTCCGCCGCGTGTCCGCCATCGAGGCGGGCATGAAGGTGTGCCGTTTCTACGCGCTGAAACCGGCGGAGTAGCGTCGAAACGGCCGCGTCCGGCGGGAAACGCAACCGCGACGGGGGCCGTTGACAGCGGGGGTGCGCCGCACTATGGTGCGCGCCTTCGATCGAGCCGCCGACCGACCAGGATGAAGAACTATGAAGATCGTTAACTCTCTCAAGTCGATGAAGACGCGCCACAAGGCCTGCCGCGTGATCCGCCGCAAGGGCCGCGTCTACGTCATCAACAAGCAGAACCCGCGCTTCAAGGCCCGCCAGGGCTGAGACCGGCGGCCGGGTCCGCCCGGCCGACGAGCAGAGGTTTCTCGCAAGAGCCGCGCCTTTCGGGCGCGGCTCTTGCGTTTTGGGGGATCGGTTCGCCCATTGGCCGATCCCTCACCGGCTTGTGTCCTTCCCGTCGGCAATGATACCACTGGTTACGGAATGCATCCGGAACCAACCGGTGCGAATCACGGGGGAGGACGGCCGGCCATGCGGATGCCCGCGCCCGACGACGGCGTCATCGCGCGCCGCCGCGAGATCATCGCAGCGCTGCGGGCCATCGTGCCCGGCGAGGGGGTGATCGTCGACGAAAGCGAACTGCGCGCCTATGAATGCGACGGGCTGACCGCCTACCGCCAGCTTCCCATGGTCGTGGTGCTCCCCAGCACGGTGGAGCAGGTGAGTCGGGTGCTCCGGACCTGCAAGGAGATGGGGGTGAAGGTGGTGCCGCGCGGCGCCGGGACCTCCCTGTCTGGTGGCGCGCTGCCGCTGGCCGACGGCGTGCTTCTGGGGATGGGCAAGTTCAACCGCATCCTCGACATCGATTTCGCCAACCGCTGCGTGGTGACCCAGCCTGGGGTGACCAACCTCGGCATCTCCAACGCGGTGGCGCATGAGGCCTTCTATTACGCGCCCGACCCCTCCAGCCAGATCGCCTGCACCATCGGCGGCAACATTGCCGAGAATTCCGGCGGGGTGCATTGCCTGAAATACGGGCTGACCACCAACAACGTGCTGGGGCTGGAGATGGTGCTGATGGACGGCACCATCCTGCGGCTGGGCGGCAAGCATCTCGACGCCGGCGGCTACGACCTGATGGGCGTCGTTACCGGCTCCGAAGGGCTGCTGGGGGTGGTGACCGAGGTCACGGTGCGCATCCTGAAGAAGCCGGCCACCGCCCGCGCCGTGCTGATCGGCTTCCCGACCAGCGAGCAGGGCGGCGACTGCGTGGCCGCCATCATCGCCGCGGGCATCATCCCCGGCGGCATGGAGATGATGGACAAGCCGGCCATCCACGCGGCGGAGGATTTCGTCCACGCCGGCTACCCGCTGGACGTCGAGGCCCTGCTGATCGTCGAGCTGGACGGCCCGGCGGCGGAGGTCGACCACCTGATCGACCGGGTGGCGGAGATCGCGCGGTCCAAGGGCTGCTGCTACTCCCGAGTCTCGACCTCGGAGGAGGAGCGGCTGTCCTTCTGGGCGGGGCGCAAGGCGGCCTTCCCGGCGGTGGGGCGCATCAGCCCCGACTACTACTGCATGGACGGCACCATCCCGCGCAAGGCGCTGCCCCTGGTGCTGCACCGCATGCAGGAGATGTCCGACCGCTACGCCCTGCGGGTCGCCAACGTCTTCCATGCCGGGGACGGCAACCTGCATCCGCTGATCCTCTACGACGCCAACAAGCCGGGCGAACTGGAGCGGGCTGAGGCCTTCGGCAACGACATTCTGCGCCTGTGCGTCGAGGTCGGCGGCGTGCTGACCGGCGAGCATGGCGTGGGGGTGGAGAAGCGCGACCTGATGACCGACCAGTTCGACGAGGTCGATCTCGACCAGCAGCAGCGCATCAAATGCGCCTTCGACCCCGACGGGCTGCTGAACCCCGGCAAGGTCTTCCCCAAGCTGCACCGCTGCGCCGAGCTGGGCCGTGTGCACATCCACAAGGGGGAGCTGCGCTTCCCCGATATTCCCCGATTCTGAGGCCATCCGCATGACCGTGACCACCGTCAAGCCCGACACGGCGGCCCAGGCCGCCGACGCGGTGCGCTGGGCCTTATCGGAAGGGACGCCCCTGGATGTCGCCGGTTCGGGGTCCAAGCGCGGCCTCGGGCGCCCGATCCAGACCGCCTACACCCTCGACCTCTCCGGCCTGTCCGGGGTCGTCGCCTACGAGGCGGAGGAACTGGTGCTGACCGCGAGGGCCGGCACGCCGATGGCCGAGATCCTGCCGATGCTGGCGGAGCGCCGGCAGCAGCTCGCCTTCGAGCCGCAGGACCTCGGGCCGCTGTTCGGACGGCCGGAGGGGCAGGGGACGCTGGGTGG